>NZ_JBMMUE010000017.1:0-93264 GCF_049257215.1 Pseudoalteromonas thalassia | reverse complement strand
TTACCGCCGAAGAGCTTTCAGACAAAGCGAGTTCAGCTATTTTGAGCTTGAATGCTCGGTGATGTTTGGACATAAAAAGACCCCCAGTAATTGGAATGTCCAACTATTGGGGGTCACTTCAAATTTAGGGCGGTTTTTTGTTTTTATATACACTGGTAATGATATTTAATCATTCAAGTGACAAAACTAGTCACTAATTGCGTTTTATCGTCTAATTATAAACTTGCTTCGCCTGAGCCTGATCTAATAGTGATACTATAATGTGCTCAATAGCCACACCTGCATAGAGCTTACTAATGTAAGATTTATATTCATTACAAAATGACGTGTTTTCAACAAGTGCGCCAAAAATGCTCGGTTGCTCCAGAAAAGCGAGCGGGGAAATTCGCGATGCATGAGCTGCCTGTTGTAATGTTTCAGCCATATCATCGATGATCTCTAAAGGCTCTCCTTGTTGGGTTAAATGCGTATCACTATATAAACACCATCCAGCAATAACTAAACTCGCAATAGCAGTATTACCGTTGCTTTTGAGGTTTTCCATAATTGTTGGTACCAAAAAAGTAGATACTTTGGCTGAGCTTTGCGAGCAAATTCTTGTAAGGCTATCTTTGATATTTGGATTTGCAAAACGGGCAATTAGTGTTTTTTTATAGTCACTAAGGTCAATACCCGGTACGGCATCTAAAATAGGTGTGACCTCTTTATCCATAAACTCGGTTATAAGCTTAGTGAACAAAGGATCGCAGATTGCTTGTTCAATAGTTTGATAGCCGCGTAAAGAACCTAAAATGCCAAGCACTGAATGGCTAGCATTAAGTAGACGAATCTTCATCGTTTCGTAAGGTGTTACATCATCTACAATCTGGGCACCAACAAGTTCCCATGCTGGGCGTTGTTGACTAAACTTGTCTTCAATCACCCATTGATGAAATGGTTCACAAGTAACAGGCCATTTATCAATAATGCCCAAATTCTTAGCAAGTGCTAAGTCGCTTTGATCCGTTGCTGGAGTAATTCTATCTACCATGGCATTGGGGAAACAAACATGGCTTTCGACCCAATCGGCAAGTTCGTGATCGAATGCTCGAATATAAGTAACAAGCATTTTTCGAGTAATGTCGCCATTGTGTTGGATATTGTCGCATGACTGAATGGTAAATGGCGGCCTATCGGTTTTTCGTCGACGTGCTAATGCAGCAGCCAAATAACCAAAGATAAGCTTAGGTTTATCTGGGTTAGTTAAATCATGCTGAATATCAGGGTTAGTAAAGTCAAATTCACCGCTAGATGGATCGTAGTTATATCCTCCCTCGGTAATTGTTAATGATACAATATACGTTTCGTCAGCAGCCATTTTACTAATGACTGCTTCAGGGTCGTCAGGGGCCATTAGAAAATCCGTCATGCAGCCAATAACTTGCACTTGCGTATGTCCATCAGGGTGCTTCGTCAAAATTGAGTAAAGGTAGTCTTGTGATTCTAGATGTTGTTTTACTAAGCGGTCTGCTTCACGTAAACCAACACCACATATACCCCAGCGTAAATCATCACTACCGTTAATATAGTTATCAGTGTAGAAAGCTTGGTGTGAGCGATGAAATCCACCCACCCCTACGTGAACGATACCTGATTGCAATGCTTGGCGGTCATATTCTGGGACTGCCACTGTGGTCGGTAATGAGCTCAACGTAGATTGCTGTAGTGAAATTACGTCCATATCTTAGCTCCTTAAACTTGCTGGCTGAAAATGGTTTCTACGATGCATCGCCCAGTAAGCTGTAGCAAAATAGATAATTGTGCAGGCAAATCCAATGTTAAAAAATAATGTTCGGTTAGCCTCGTATGAACTGATATCAGGTGAAAAGAACATGGTTTTAGTAGCCAGTGCTATCGTTACACCTAAGCTTAACCACGCAAGTGTTGACAATAGTTTGGTAAATCCACGCTGATCAATGGCGAAATGAGGCTCTTTAGCTGCTTGCTCTGCATGAAATTCTTTTACACGTGTATCAAACGCAGCAAGTTCAGCTTCTTGTTCTGGGTATGAATCAGCAGCTCCGTATTTTTTAGCTAACTGGATATAAACGATGATGCTAAATATCCATGTTGGGATGAATAAGTAGTAAAAAGGCATAATGTCTATCGTATTCAACGTAAAGCCAAAGACGAGTCCCAGAGCCCATGATAAAACAGCCGCAGAGCTGTGCTGAAGCTGTTTGTAAGTTACCCAATAGCGAGTTAACCCAAGTTTTGGAAATAAGAAGTGCTCAGCAAATACAATAGCGCCCACAGGTACAACTAAGAGACCTGCATAGGTTAATAATGGCAATAGTTTGGTAAATACAAACGGAAAACATGCAATGATGACTGTAACTATACCTACTAAAAATGTGGTTCTAGTTCGAGATTGATTACTAAAAATAGCTTGAGCAGCAAGGCCTGCACGATATAAGTTGGCATTTGCAGTTGTCCATCCTGCGACAATAACGATTACTAACCCAGATAAGCCTAGTGCGTGAAATGCAACATCGCCCGGATCCAATTCAACAATAGACTTCTTCACTAAAACTGCAGTCCCCGCGCCCATAATACCTGCAGAGATCCAAGCTATATAGTGCCCAAATAACATGCCTGCAGAGGTACATAGCCCATAACTTTTTTTCTTTGCATAGCGCAGAAGAGCCATGTCTATTAAGCCAAAATGGGTAATTGTATTTGCAGCCCAAGAAAAGCCTATAACTTCGAGTAAACCAATTCCGGGTTCCCCATTGGCATCAAGACCCGTCCAAACAGAGATGCTGCCAATATGCATAAAGTCTCCCCAGCTAGAGACGACTGTTTGGCCAATAACAGCATTTGCAAGCTCTGGCATAAGCACTAATGGACCACTTATAAACATCACGAATAACCAAGGAGCGCAAATACCTGAAAAGCGTGATACGGCGTTAAAACCATACATGGCAACAAGTACAACAATGATCCCTACAGCCAGTACAACCATGACAAATAAAGAGTTAGTTGGATACCAGTTAAGTTGAGCCGGAATATTTAAAGCAAAGCGGACTGCGGTCGCAGAAACTGTAATCATGGCTGCAGAAATAACAGTAAATATAATTACATTCGCCCAGTTGTATAGCCGGGTCATCGAGTCACCAGCAATTTTTTGTAGGTAGGTATATAAACTTAAACGTGTTTCTACAGCTATGGGGGTTGTTATGAGCGTCCAACTCAATACAGCAAGAATATTACCGATCAGTAATCCAAGGAGGATATCTGTCATGGTTGCGCCAAGTGCGACAAATGTTGCACCAAATACAAACTCCGTTGCAGCTACGTGTTCACCTGCATATAGACCTAAAAAGTGCTTCCATCCTTTGAGTTTGTGTTGTGCAATCGGTAATTGTTCCTCTTCTAATCCTTTTAAATCGACCTGATTACTTTTCATAAGTACTTGTCCCTGTTAGTCATATGACGTGCTGCTCTTTAATGTTCTTTAAAGGGATTCTTTTTTATTAAAACTTCCTAAAAATATGAAAACCTCGACTCAAACAAGGTGTGTGTTATGGATCAACGCGTCTAATTCAACTGTAATAAATTACCTACTCCATGGTAAATAATTTGTTTGGGCATTGTTGTTGCCTTTGGGCATAATCCTACTGGTGTATTGTTTTGTCAATAATAAGTTAATGAGTAGATAAAGAGGGAGGTTCATCATTCATCATAACTCTAGTGATATTTAACTGACTTAATGTTGTTTTTTAGTGGTTTTATACTGTTATTTGTCACTTCGATGTTTGGCAAGCTCTTGCTGTTTTTATTGACAAATATTATATGTGTTGGGAATATGCTCAATCAGTGTTCGTTTGCTCTAAATAAAAGGTGCTAGTAACAATTTGGCGATGAGTTTAGAGCACTCGAGCGTAATTAAAATGGAGAACACATACATGGATAACAATCAATCGATTGCAGTAACACAGAAATCAAAAATGTTGTTTTTTCGTTGTTCAGTGAAAAAGCGACGTTTAATTCCTTCAATGTCAGCGATTTTGGTTTTAAGTTCTTTTACAAGTCATGGGGCTGAAACGTTTGATGCACAAAAACATATAACAGGTGACTGGAGCGGGGCACGATCTGAATTGTCGCAGCGAGGTATGGATTTTCGTTTAGGCTATTTCAATCAGGTTGCTCATAATTTGAAAGGCGGTCTTGATAATGAGGTGGCTTATGCTGACCAATTTTTTGTTGGTGGATATATTGATCTTGAAAAGCTTTTTGGTTGGTCTGGGGCTGAGTTTAAAGTAGAAATTACAAATCGAAATGGTGAGCTAATAAACAATAAGGCAGGTATTCCATCATTACTTCAATCACAGCAAATTTATGGTCGAGGAAATGTAACTCGTCTCACACAATTTTCATTAACTCAACAGCTGTTCGATGATCAGCTCAGTATTAAAATTGGTCGAATTTATCCAAGCGCTGATTTTTTTGCTATGAGCTGCGCTTTTCAACATTTAACATTTTGTAGTGGTGGTTCATCTAATTATTTGAGTAGTAGTTGGTATGGTGATCCATTGAGTACTTTAGGGGCGCAATTAACGTATAAGTTATCGGATAACTTATTATTTAAAATAGGTAGCTACGATGCAAACCCACAAGTAATGTCGTTGAACCAAGGGTTGAAGCTGCATACATCAGGTGGTATTGACGGCACCACCGTGGTGGGAGAGTTAGAATATAAAGTGAACTATGGGCATGGCTTGCAAGGGGATTACCGAGTTGGTGTCGTGCGTAGCAGCCTAGATAAAGCCAAGCTTGTAAATGAAGCTGGCTTTCCGGCCGGTTCGACTATTGATGCTGTTGCGATTGAAGATACGGATAACGCATTCTATTTTAACCTTGAACAGCAAATAACACGCAATCCATCAGGTGGTGGATTACGGGTATTTGCGAGTATGATTCATGCAGATAGTAGTATTAGCGCAGTGGGTGAAGTGATCGCGATAGGAGGGTTTATTACAGCGCCATATGCTAGTCGCCCTAATGACCGTATTGGATTAGCTATTGGGCGAAACAGCGTCAGTAAAGAGTTAACTGATGCACAGCATAAATATAATGTAAATCATATAAATAGTGATTTTAATGTGCGTAGTCATGAATACCCGATTGAGCTTAACTACAATTATGCAATTACGCCTGCGATTGAGTTGATGCCAAGTGTTCAATTCATTATTCATCCAAATGGTGATCGCGATGAAGAGAATGCCATCATTGCGGGTTTACAGCTGAGTTTTAACTTCTAATCTCTAGTTTTATATTGCGTGCCAATAGATGACTGTAAAAACCAATAGATGGCTGTAAAAAATAGTTAAGAAATATCCCGCTAGTTTTTTGCAAAACCAATAAAAAAACAGCACGATTCATAAGTGAACGTGCTGTTTTTTAAGTTTTACTCGCACTGTGTTTGTTGTTCAGTAAGGCTTTATTTAATCGTTGCTTGGTGGTTACTCTGTAAAAAATAGGGTAGAAATCATGTCTAATACTTCCTTGAACCCTGAATTTTGTTTTAGAGTAGTAATACTATTAAGTTTAAAACAGGCTATGTTATTAAAATTTATGGTATCTTTTAAATCAGTAGCCAGAACTCAATAATAGCTGGCGCATAGTTGGGTTTGATACCAATAAGCCTGATTCTGTATGTTAATCTGCAAAAATAGCAAAAACGAATAGATTGGTGCAGTGAATCATTTTACTGTTAATTTTTTCATTAATGGTCAAACAGGTATAAATAATGGCTTTGCCCCCTATTACTGAAAACCAAAAATTAGAGGAAGCAGCCAGAGCTGGTTGGCTTTATTATGTTGCAGGAAAAACACAAGACGAGATCGCTAAACAGCTCAATACATCTCGACAATCTGCGCAAAGATTAGTGGCAATGGCCGTATCAAAAGGGTTAATAAAAGTCCGACTTGAACACCCAATTAAACGTTGCATGGAACTGGCTGATTTACTTCAACAACGCTTCGGCTTACTCAAGTGTGAGGTGGTTCCGAGTGTGCCGGGTGATGCTGATTCTGTCGTGGGTCTTTCACAAGCCGGTGCGGCTGAAATTGAACGGTACGCAAAAAGCCGACAAGCTAAGACGATTGCTTTTGGGACCGGACGAGCCTTACGTGCTTGCACTAATGAACTTACAAATATGCAGTGCCCTCAGCACCGTATTGTCTCGTTGGTTGGAAACATAGCGCAGGATGGTTCTGCTAGTCGTTATGATGTTGCTATTCATGTTGCAGAGCGTTTAGGGGCAAGACATTTTCCTATGCCTGTTCCTGTTATTGCTAGTACGCAAGCAGATAAAGCTCAATGGCAACAGCTGACGCATGTAAAAAATGTTCATGAGCTCGCCCTACAAGCAGATGTATATTTTGTCGGGGTTGGTGACTTGGGGATAAACTCCCCTTTACATTTAGATGGGTTTATTACACAACATGAGCTTGCGGCACTTGAGGCTATGGGTGCCACAGGTGAAGTAATAAGTTGGATATTTGATAGTAATGGCAAACTCGTTCAATCTGATATAAACCAGTGTGTAACGAGCGTTGCTTTGTCTACTCGTCGAGATAAACATGTAATAGGAATTGCTGCAGGGCAGAACAAGGTTCCAGCTATTGCCGGGGCAATAGAGTCTGGTATGATCAATTCCCTCATTACAAATGAGTCTACTGCTGAAGCGTTATTGCATTTATAAATGCTATTAGCGAGAAGCCTTGCTTAGTTAGTTTGCGCTGCTTTTACTTGAAGGCATCTCATTCACTCACTTGCAAAGATAAATTAAATAACGAGGCGGTAATATACTGTTATTTATGAGAAAACTTATTAAAAAGCTAATGCTGAGCGCGTGTTCACTTTGTTTGCTTGTTGCATGTACAGAAGAGCCATCACCCCAGCAGCCTGAAAGCAGTAGCAATACAAGTGGTGATGTACGACAGCAATTAGATATGTATCAAAACCTAGCTTGGCATGTAGTCAGTTTATTACAAAGCCAATCTACGCCAACGCAGATAAGTGACTCAGTAACAACTTTAATCGGCTCATCAAAGCAGTTGTTTGTAAATCTTAAAGAGCAACTGCCTGAATGCGAAGAAAGTCTAAACGTTATGGCGCAAATTGCCATGATTAAACAGCAACATATAGAGATAGAAAATGGCGGGTCTCAAGAAGAGCTCCCCAAACTACCTGAATTCTCAGCGCCGAGTTGCTACCACGCACAAAAGCTATTACTTAATCCACTTGCGGTCTATACACTAACTCAACAAGCAGATTTAGCACAGAGTGATTACCAACACGCAAAGTTAAAAATGATTGATAGTTTTGCACGCATCAAGCAGATAGAAATGATTGCTGCTGAGTAGTCATTGCTAGTCATAGCCTTGCCATAAAATTGTCATACAAGGTTGCTAATTTAGTCGCCTATTTGTATTACTGATGCTAGGTGTAAGGTGAGCGCACAACTACAGCAGATCTTAGATAACAGTGCAATTGAAACCTTGTTTCAACCTATCTTTGATATTTCTAATCAACATATTTTGGGCTATGAGGCGTTAAGTCGTGGGCCTAAAGATTCTCAGTTAGAAATGCCCAGTGCATTGTTCAGCGAAGCCATTGCTTGTCATAAAATCTCTGAGTTAGAGTTACTTTGCCGCAGTAAAGCGATTGAGAACTTTGTTAAGCTTAACCTACAAGGTAAGTTATTCTTAAATGTAAGCCCTAAAACTTTACTCGATCCGTGTCATCCAAAAGGTGAAACTTTGCACCTTGTTGAGCAGTTCGGTTTAGCTGCTAATCGTGTAGTTATCGAGGTTACAGAGCAAGAAAAAGTCGATGATGGCTTTTTATTGTTAAAGACTATT
The DNA here is from genome assembly GCF_049257215.1 of Pseudoalteromonas thalassia. Lineage (NCBI taxonomy): Bacteria > Pseudomonadati > Pseudomonadota > Gammaproteobacteria > Alteromonadales > Pseudoalteromonadaceae > Pseudoalteromonas > Pseudoalteromonas thalassia. The sequence continues at coordinate 85,354 of NZ_JBMMUE010000017.1, read as the reverse complement.
GCACATTATCGTGAGCTAGGTTTTTCGATTGCAATTGATGATTTAGGCGCCGGCTATTCGGGCTTAAAACAATGGTCTGAGTTATGTCCTGAATTTGTAAAAATAGACCGCTATTTTATTGATCATTGCGACCAGAGTGTGGTTAAAAAAGAGTTTTTAAAGTCTATTATTGAGCTTGCTAAAGCAACCAATACGCAAGTAATAGCAGAAGGCATTGAGCGTGTAGAGGAGCTTCGCTTACTCGAAAGTTTAGGGGTACAGCATGCACAAGGCTTTTTGTTAGAAAGGCCAAGTTTACAGCCCAGTTACGAAATTAATATTCACTGCCTAAAGCATTTAGAATCATCAGATACTGAAAGTAATTTTGAACAGTCTATGGCGATTGGCTGGTTAGCAGTTGAACATGCAAGTATTGAATCAACAACCCGCTGTAAAGATGCTCATAAAATTTTTGAGCAAGATAAAACCTTAACGAGCCTTGCGGTACTAGAGCATAATATTCCTGTTGGTTTATTACACCGAGATCAACTTACCGAAGTATTTGCTGCCCCGTATGGGCATGCGCTTTATGATAAGCAACCCGTTACTTCTTTAATGGATAAACAGCCGTTAGTGGTAGACGAAAACGAGTTACTCGATACGGTGAGTCAGCAAATTACCGAATTTGAGTTTGATATTCGACGCCACATTGTGATCACCCGAAGTGGTGAATACTTAGGATTGGCACCCCTACGTAATATTTTAAAGCACATTACTGAAGAAAAAATCCGCCATGCACAACATGCCAACCCGCTTACAATGCTGCCGGGTAATGTCGCGATTAACGAAGCAATTGAGCTAAGGCTTCGCAATAATTATCCGTTCTCGCTAGCCTATGTTGATTTAAACCACTTTAAACAATTCAATGATCTGTACGGATACGCCAGTGGTGATAGCGTAATAAAGCTGCTAGCTGAGGTTATTGTTGAGGCGTGCAGCACGAGTAAAGGCTTTGTGGGGCACATTGGCGGGGATGATTTTATGGTCGTGTTTGATAAAAATGATGCAGAGCAAGTGTGCCATGACATCATTAATAAATTTGAGCACCAATCTCGCGCATTTTTTACGCCTGAGCATATTGAGCAAGGGGGTTATTGGGCAAGTAATCGAGAAGGTAAAAAGCAGTTTGTGCCTTTACTCACACTATCGATAGGGTTAGTTAAGCCAGATTTAGAGCTGTGTATTAATAGTCATCAGGTAGCTGCGCTGGCGACAGATGCAAAAAAAGAGGCTAAGCGTTATCAAAGTAGCCATTTATTTGTTTGCCAAAGAAGGCGACCAGCACCTGCTGTTGTGCGCCTTAGTTGTGCGAAAGATGACAGTGCATCTGTTGGACTATGAAGAAAATTTAAGTTTAGTAAGTTTTGCTTGTGTCTACATTTGAGTAGGTGTAGCTTAAAAAAAACACTATCAAAAAATAACAATGAAGCGACTATGTAGCGCAATTTTAGTATTGCTTAGCCTAGGATACAGCCTTACCACAGAAGCAAAAAATGTGGTGAATTTAGCGATTGAACAGCGCCCGCTCTACAAGCGTGATTATTATCTTCATGAATTACTGGCAGCGGCTTTACGTGCTGGTAATTACCAAGCAGAAATTAATGAGGTATTAGTACACCCTCATCAACAACGTACCTTACTGATGCTTGATGCAAAGCAAGCAGATATATTTTGGAGCATGACAAGCCCTGAGCGAGAACACCTTGCCATTGCAGTACCTGTGCCTTTGTTCAAGGGTTATATTGGTAAGCGAGCTCTACTAACGAAACGTGCATTTTTACCACTTTTCGAATCAGTAAAAACTAAACAAGACTTAGCGCCTTTAACAGCAATTCAAGGGCATGATTGGCCGGACACAAAAATTCTTGCGCAAAATGGCCTAACAGTCAGGCCGTTGGCAAATTATCAAGCGATGTTTAGTTTAGTGATCAGAGGACGAGTTGATTATTTTCCGCGTTCGTTCATTGAAGTGATCTCTGAACTAGAGCAAGTGAAAAGTGATGAGCTGGTTATAGTGCCAAACTTATATATCAGTTATCCAACAGCATTTTACTTTTTTGTTAGTAATCACAGGCCTGAACTAGCTGAAGTGTTAATGAAAGGACTGACAACGATGAAGAGCACGGGTGAGTTTGAACAGTTATTTGCTAGCTACTTCGCTGAAGACTTAGCTAAATTGCCGTTTAAAGAAAGTGAAGCCATAGAAATAAAACTCGATAACGATTATTTTCAGCCACAAAAAAAGGAGCCTTAGCTCCTTTTTAGATACCAATTCGCTTAATTAAGTAATATTGCGGCTTGGTATAATTACAACCGCTATTAGCGAAGTAGTGACTCAGTTAACACTGGGCGAATTTCACGAATGATCGCTTGAGTTAACTTAGGTGCACCACAAATGATGTTGCCGCTTTGGTTGTAGTTAATACCACCTGCGAAATCAACAACCATACCGCCCGCTTCTTTAACTAAAAGCTCGCCTGCTGCTGTGTCCCATGGCTTAAGGCCAATTTCAAAGAAACCATCAACACGACCTGCTGCAACATAAGCCATATCTAATGCCGCAGAACCTGCACGGCGGATATCAGCAGTGTGTACGAAAAGCGCTTTAAACGCTTCAGAGTATGCGTCTAAGTGGTGCTTTTGTTTGAATGGGAAACCAGTTGCAAGTACAGAACCTGCTAACTCGTTAGTTTTAGTTACGCGTAAACGTTTGCTGTTAAGCTGTGCGCCTTGACCACGTGATGCTGTGAATAATTCACCGCGAATTGGATCATAGATAACAGCTTGATCTAAACGACCTTTAACTTTAAGTGCAATAGATACTGCGAAATGAGGGATACCCTTGATGAAGTTAGTTGTGCCATCAAGTGGGTCAACAATCCATTGGTAATCTGCATCTTTACCTTTGTGCTCACCAAGCTCTTCACCAACGATACAATGATCAGGGTAAGATTTTAAAATAGTGTCACGAATTGCGGCTTCAGCTTCTTTGTCGATGTTAGTCACTAAGTCGTTAGTGCCTTTTTGTTGTACATCAACTTTTGATAAATCTTCACTTGCGCGAAGTAAAATTTTGCCTGCGTTACGCGCAGCGCGAACCGCAATGTTTAACATTGGATGCATAGCATTACCTTTGGGTTGTAAAAGAACGAATATATTTAAGCCGGCGTATTCTAGCGATTTCTAGCGTAAAGTAAACAATAAACTCGAATAAATCAGGTTGTTTTTTGTACAAGGTTGAAATGCAAGGGGATCCTATTGCACTACAAGCGGTAAGCTATCAGTTTGATGTTGAATGGTGTTGCGGGTTGAGCATTTTGTTTAAGGCCTACCTCGTAGGAAGTGCTTTAATGTCAAATATATTTGCGCAAAGAGAAGTGAACGAGAAGACAAAGAGGAAACCACAGATTTTTTTCTTCCTCTAAAGCGCAGCGTCTCTTATCCTCTTTGTGAACATTTGGTTTCTCTGTGTAGCGCGAAGCGCCTCTGTGTTCTCTGTGGTTCAAATATGTTTTTGTAAAATATGCACAAAGAGAAGTGACCGAGAAGACAAAGAGGAAACCACAGATTTTTTCTTTCTCTAAAGCGCAGCGTCTCTTATCCTCTTTGTGAGTCATAGGATTATTGCGCGATGTAAAATCGCGCCTTACCGCTTACCGTTCAAAGCATATCGCCTAGTGCTTGCAGCCATGTTATAATCCCCGCAATTTTTGACTTTCAGTAAGTAACAACGCAATGACACTTGATGATATTCGTATCGTATTAGTTAACACATCACATTCTGGTAATATTGGCTCAGCGGCACGTGCTATGAAAACGATGGGCTTATCAAATTTATATCTTGTTGATCCTGCTTGTGAAATTGATAGTCATGCCAGTGCGCTTGCAGCCGGTGCAACTGATGTTTTAGGTAAAACAGTGGTTGTAGATACGCTGGCAGATGCAATTGCCGATTGTAGTTTAACAATTGGTACCAGTGCACGCTCACGTACATTATCTTGGCCTATGGTTGAGCCGCGTGAATGTGGTGAAAAGTTAGTAGCTGAAGCTGAGCATGGGCCTGTTGCACTGGTATTTGGTCGTGAAAATAGTGGTTTAACGAACGAAGAACTACAACAATGTAATTACCACGTATGTATTCCTGCCAACCCTGAATATAGCTCGCTAAATCTAGCGATGGCGGTGCAAACATTGTGTTATGAAACACGTATGGCTTATTTAAATAAACAGCCAAAAGTACAAGAAGAAGACGAAGCAACCTATCCAAATGCGAAGCAAACTGAGCTGTTCTACGAGCACTTAGAGCAAACGCTAAACGACACGGGTTTTATTATCAAACAACACCCTGGCATGGTAATGACTAAATTACGTCGTTTATTTAACCGCGCGCGTCCAGAAGAAGCTGAGATGAACATCTTACGCGGTATTCTTACCTCCATTAATAAGTCTATAAAATAATCACAGGTTATAAGTATAATACTTGACTAAATTACTCAGGTAATTACAATATACCCAGTACTTGACTATTTTTGTCAAGTATTCGGTTTTATCAATGGCAAGTATCAATTTTTATCAAGTGATAATACTTGACTATTTTGGTCTGGTAATTAAAATTTGCACACCTTAGCGTGCAGTAACATCGGGGGCTCCATGAAGTTAACATCAAAAGGCAGATACGCAGTAACCGCCATGTTGGATGTTGCACTACATACAAATGTGGGTGCAGTGCCTCTTGCCGATATTTCTGAACGCCAAGAGATTTCGTTATCTTACCTTGAGCAATTATTCGCCCGTTTACGTAAAAATGGCCTTGTGACCTCTGTGCGTGGCCCGGGTGGCGGATATTTATTAGGTAGAGAAGCAAACGAAATTTCTGTCGGCGATGTGATTAATGCCGTTGATGAGTCTGTTGATGCAACACGTTGCCACAACGCAACGGGTGGCTGCCAAAGCGGCATGCGTTGTTTGACTCACACTTTATGGTCGGACTTAAGCGCACGTATCGAAGAGTTTTTAAATAGTATTACCCTTGCTGAATTGGTTGAAAAGTCAGATGTGAAAGAAGTCGCATCACGCCAAGATAACAGCATCAACACTGCAATTAAGCAACTGGAAAACATTCAAGTAAGCTGTCAACTGTAGCTTGACGAAAGCGGAGAGAGAAATGAAGTTACCGATTTATTTAGATTACGCAGCAACCACGCCTGTTGATGAACGTGTGGCAAAAGAAATGATGCAATGCCTGACTATGGACGGTAATTTTGGTAACCCTGCATCACGCTCACACCGTTTTGGTTGGCAAGCAGAAGAAGCGGTTGATCAAGCACGTACAGATATCGCTGATCTGATCAACGCTGACCCGCGTGAAATTGTTTTCACTTCAGGTGCTACAGAATCAAATAACCTAGCAATTAAAGGTGCTGCGCAGTTCTATAAAAAGAAAGGCAAGCACGTTATCACTGTTAAAACAGAGCACAAAGCAGTACTTGATACGTGTCGTGAACTAGAGCGTCAAGGTTTCGAAGTAACCTATATGGACGTTGAAGAAAACGGTTTACTTGACCTTAAAAAGCTTGAAGCTGCAATGCGTGACGACACAGTACTTGTGAGCGTAATGCACGTAAATAACGAGCTAGGTGTTATCCAAGATATCGCGACAATCGGCGAAATGTGCCGTGAGCGCAAAATTATGTTCCACGTAGATGCTGCACAAAGCGCAGGTAAAGTACTTATCGACGTGCAACAGTTAAAAGTAGATTTCATGTCGTTCTCAGGCCACAAAGTATATGGCCCGAAAGGTGTAGGCGCACTTTATGTTCGTCGTAAGCCACGTGCTCGCTTAGAAGCACAAATGCACGGTGGTGGTCATGAGCGTGGTATGCGTTCAGGCACATTGGCTACTCACCAGTTAGTTGGTATGGGCGCGGCATTTAGAATCGCTAAAGAAGATTTCGAAAAAGACCATGCACACATCAGCGCACTTCGTAAGCGTTTGGTTGATGGCATCATGGCTGATATGGAAGAAGTTTACTTCAATGGTGAACCAAGCCAGTCAGTTCCAGGTATTGTAAATATCAGCTTCAACTTTGTTGAAGGTGAGTCGTTATTAATGGCTGTTAAAGACATTGCTGTTTCATCAGGTTCAGCCTGTACCTCAGCAAGCTTAGAGCCTTCTTATGTACTACGTGCATTAGGCCGTAATGACGAGTTAGCACACAGCTCAATTCGTTTCAGCATTGGCCGCTTTACGACTGAAGAAGAGATTGATTACACCGTTGAACTAATCAAAAACTCGATCGGCCGTTTACGTGAGATGTCTCCTCTATGGGAAATGCATCAAGAAGGTATTGATTTAGATTCAGTTGAGTGGGCGCATCACTAATTAGTGATCGCCGCCGCTAGCAGGTAGTGAGGATAGTATTATGGCTTATAGTGATAAAGTAATCGATCATGTTGAAAATCCACGTAACGTGGGTGCTTTAGACAAAAATGATCCGTCGGTTGCAACAGGTATGGTGGGTGCACCAGCGTGTGGTGACGTAATGAAATTGCAAATCAAAGTATCACCAGAAGGTGTAATTGAAGATGCAAAATTCAAAACATATGGTTGTGGTAGCGCAATCGCTTCTTCTTCACTTGTAACTGAGTGGGTAAAAGGCAAAACATTAGACGAAGCTGCAACAATCAAAAATACTGATATCAGTGCTGAGCTTGAGTTACCGCCAGTGAAAATTCACTGTTCAATTTTAGCAGAAGACGCGATTCAAGCAGCAATTGCTGATTACAAAAGCAAACAAGCGAAGTAAGAGATAAATTCATGGCAGTGACATTGACAGATGCGGCAGCAAACCGCGTAGAATCATTTTTAGCAAATCGCGGCAAAGGCATTGGCCTACGCGTTGGCATTAAAACGACGGGCTGTTCAGGTCTTGCTTATGTTCTTGAATTTGTTGATGAGTTAGCTGACGGCGATGAAATTTTTGAAAGCCGTGGTGTGAAAGTGATCGTTGATGCCAAAAGCTTAGTCTACATTGATGGTACTGAGCTTGATTACACCAAAGAAGGTTTGAATGAAGGGTTTAAGTTTAATAACCCGAACCAAGCCGATGAGTGTGGTTGCGGCGAAAGCTTCACCGTTTAAGCTTAAAAAATTCTTTGCTTGAAGCCCTGCCTATGTAGGGCTTTGTTCTTTCCTGTTTACCGAGTTGGATTATGTAATGCGTTACTTTGAGTTATTTGCAATTCCAGTAGATTACAACATTGATTTAGCGACTATTAATAAACACTACCTTGAGCTACAACGCGCAGTTCATCCAGATCGCCACGCAAGCTCTAGCAGCCGTGATAAATTACTTGCTGTGCAAAATGCAGCAGAAATCAATGATGCATTACAAACCTTAAAACATCCGGTAAAACGCGCTGAGTACATGCTAAGCGAGTTAGGTGTTGATATTCGCGCCGAGCAACAAACATTGCAAGACCCGCTATTCTTAATGCAGCAAATGGAACTGCGTGAAGAATTAGAAGAACTTGAAAATGCCGCAGATCCTGATGCAGCAATTGCCCAGTTTGAAGCGCAAATTAAACAACTCGATAAGCAATACAGCAGCGAATTAGCCGAACAGCTCGCAAGTAATGATGAGCAACAATGGCAAGCTGCCGCTGATAATATTCGTAAATTAAAGTTTGTTTATAAGTTACGCGATGAACTAGAGCGTATTGAAGACAGTTTATTTGATGATTAATCGTTAGTTGTTTTAAAGCAGCTATTTAAGAGTTTAAAAGAGCATTATGGCATTATTGCAAATTGCTGAGCCGGGGCAGAGCGCGGCACCACATGAGCACAAATTAGCAGTCGGTATTGACCTTGGTACAACTAACTCGTTAGTTGCAACAGTGCAAAGCGGCGAAGCACGCACACTGACTGATTTAGCAGGTAATGCGATGCTACCATCGGTTGTACAATACCAAGCTGATAGCATAGTGGTCGGTGAACGAGCGGCAGCAGCTGCCACTCAAGACCCTGCTAACACCTTAATTTCGGTGAAACGTTTTTTAGGTAAAACTCAGGCCGAAATCGAAAAAAGCTATGGTCAACTACCGTATGAATTCTGTGAGCATGATGGCTCGTTAGCAATCAGCACGGTTGCAGGTGCAATTAGCCCTGTAACTGCATCGAGTGAAATTTTAAAAGCATTAAAACTGCGTGCAGAAGATAGCTTTGCAGGCCAAGACATTATGGGTGCAGTTATTACTGTACCAGCCTATTTTGATGATGCACAGCGTCAAAGCACCAAAGACGCTGCCGAGCTTGCTGGTATCAAGGTATTACGTTTATTAAACGAGCCAACGGCTGCGGCTGTTGCTTATGGCCTTGATTCAGGCCAAGAAGGCATTATCGCCGTATACGATTTAGGTGGCGGTACCTTCGATATTTCTATTTTACGTTTACACCAAGGCGTGTTCGAAGTAATGGCAACTGGCGGTGACTCAAGCCTTGGCGGTGATGATTTTGACTCGCTATTAGTTGATTACTTCAAAAAGCAAACAGGTGTGAGCGAGCTTTCTGCATCGGTATTGCGTTTATTCATCAATAAAGCAAAAGCGTGTAAAGAAGCACTAAGCCAATACCAAACTGTGAATGTAGGCTTAGAGTTTGATGGTCAAAGCCACAAAGTTGAAGTTACTCGCGAAACGTTTGATGAGTTAGCTCTTGGCCTTGTGAAGAAAACACTGCGTTCTTGTCGCCGTGCGGTTAAAGATGCGGGTATCGAAAACGAAGAAGTACTGCAAGTTGTAATGGTTGGCGGCTCGACTCGTATGCCAATTGTACGCTCTCAAGTTGCTGAATTTTTCGATAAAGAGCCACTGACTTCTATCGACCCAGATCGTGTAGTTGCACTCGGTGCGGCATTACAAGCAGACGTACTGGTTGGCAATAAGCCAGATTCAGACATGTTGCTACTAGACGTATTACCACTATCGCTAGGTCTTGAAACCATGGGTGGCTTGGTTGAGAAAATCATTCCACGTAACACCACGATCCCTGTTGCACGTGCACAAGAGTTCACCACTTTTAAAGATGGTCAAACGGCTATGTCACTGCATGTATTACAAGGTGAGCGTGAGCTGGTTGATGATTGTCGTTCGCTGGCTAAATTCAGCTTAAAAGGTATTCCGGCAATGGCAGCAGGTGCTGCGCACATCCGCGTAACCTTTAAAGTAGATGCTGATGGCCTATTAAGTGTATCGGCAATGGAAAAATCAACCGGTGTACAAGCTGAAATCCAAGTGAAACCATCATTTGGCTTATCGGATGATCAAGTTGCAAACATGCTCAAAGAATCAATGACTAACGCAAAAGACGATATGCAAGCGCGGATGCTTAAAGAGCAGCAAGTTGAAGCGTTACGTGTTGTAGAAGCGCTTGAAGCATCACTCGCAACCGACAGCGCATTACTTGATGAACAAGAATTAGGTGCGTTAAAAGCAGAAATTGCTAAACTTGTTGCCGTACGCGAAACTGCAACAACACCTGCAGAAATTAAAGCAGCGATTGAAGCTGTAGACAATGCAAGTAGCGAATTTGCTGCTCGCAGAATGGATGCATCAATCAAAAAAGCGCTGCAAGGGCAGTCAGTAGACGAAGTTTAACGAGGTAAGGTATGCCACAAATTATTTTTCTTCCCCATGCAGAATTATGCCCAGAAGGCGCAGCAATTGAAGCACCTGCAGGTGAAACAGTATTAGATGTTGCACTAAAAAACGGTATTAGCATTCCACATGCTTGTGAAAAGTCATGTGCGTGTACAACATGCCATTTAATCATCCGTGAAGGCTTTGATTCTTTAGATGAGAGCGATGAGCTTGAAGACGACATGCTAGATAAAGCATGGGGTCTAGAGCCTGAATCACGCCTAGGTTGCCAAGCAATCATTAAAGATGAAGATTTAGTGGTTGAAATTCCAAAGTATAATCTCAATATCGTTAATGAAGAGCATTAATTTTTAACGGCTTTGATTTCGTAAAAACCGCTGTAGTTGCTTAGTCTCTACAGCGGTTTTTTGTTTTTTAGAGCTTTAAATTGTAAGTCTTATGCCTTAAGTTGCTATTTTTACTCCCTGTAAAGCAGGTGCACGTTCAATTTACTTATCGCTTAAAGCTTGTGACTTAAAGCTGATTTTGGAGGTTCTATGTCTGATTTAGTTTTTTCTGATTCGTTTATCGACGGTGACTTTTATTCTACGAGCCAGCGTTTTAGTGTAGATAACCCTGCAACCGCAGAGGCGATTACTCAGGTCTCTAATATTGATGAAGCAGGGGTTGAACTGGCTATAAAAAGTGCTGACGAGGCATTTAGTAAGCTAAAGCAAACAACAGCAACCGAGCGCAGTGAAACGTTGCGCCGTTGGTACGACTTAGTCATTGAGCACAAGCAACAACTTGCTGAATTGATGACTAAAGAGCAAGGCAAGCCTTTAAAAGAATCCTTGGGGGAAGTTGAATACGGTGCAGGCTTTATTAAATGGTTTAGTGAGGAGGCAAAGCGCAGTTATGGCGACACAATACCTGCCACTGACAGCAAGCATCGTTTAACAACGATAAAGCAACCCATTGGTGTGGTGGCTGGTATTACACCTTGGAATTTCCCGATTGCTATGATCACTCGTAAAGTGGCACCTGCCTATGCAGCGGGTTGTAGTTTTGTGATTAAACCTTCGGAGCATACGCCATTATGTGCTATTGCCTTAGCCTACCTTGCAGATAAAGCAGGTTTTGTAAAAGGAGCGCTGAACGTAGTGGTCTCTGAAAACGCAAAAATGGTGGGTGAGATCATGACTGAATCTGAGCGTGTGCGTAAGTTCACATTCACAGGGTCAACCGGTGTAGGTAAGCAGTTACTATCGCAGTGCGCTTCAACAATTAAACAAACGTCTATGGAACTTGGCGGTAATGCTCCGTTTATTATTTTCGAAAATGCTGACTTAGATGAAGCGGTTGCTGGCTTAATGGGGGCTAAATTCAGAAACGCAGGGCAAACTTGTGTTGCCGCTAACCGAATTTTTGTTCAGCGCTCAGTGCTTGAAACGGTGCTTGAAAAACTCACTGACAAAGTAGCTGAGTTAAAGGTTGGCAATGGTCTTGATGACGGGGTAGATATTGGCCCATTAATTTACCCTAAAGCAAAAGAAAAAGTGCAAACACTTGTGCAAGATGCAGTTGATAAAGGGGCATCGTTAATCGGTGATAACAGCGAGCTTGAAGGTAGCTTCCAAGCGCCATTAATTTTAACTGATGTTACTCCAGAGATGGATATTTATCATGATGAAGTGTTTGGCCCAGTTGTGAGCATAATCACCTTTGATGACGAGCAAGAAGTACTTCAACTTGCTAACGACGTACCTTACGGTTTAGCCGCATATTTTTATAGTGAAAACATCAAGCAAGTTTATCGCGTAAGCGAAGCACTTGAATACGGCATGATAGGTATTAACGAAGGTCTCATCTCAAACCCAGTAGCGCCATTTGGCGGTGTTAAACAGTCAGGCTTAGGCCGAGAAGGCGGTCACCAAGGTCTAGATGAGTACCTAGAAGAGAAGTATCTTTGTATTAAAATTTAAGCTATCAGACTGATAACTAAGTCCTTGCGCGCGAAATAAATTTCACGCCTACATTAAAGAGAACTATTCGCACAAAGAGGATAAGAGGGCGCTGCGCTTTAGAGGAAGTAAACAATGATCTTTTGGTTTCCTCGTTCTTTTCTCATTCTCTCCTCTTTGTGCAATTACTTTCGCGCGAAATAAATTTCACGCCTACATTCAAGAGAACTAATCGCACAAAGAGGCTAAGAGGCGCTACGCTTTAGAGGAAGTAAAAAGATGATCTTTTGGTTTTCTCATTCAATTCTCTTTGTGCAAAATAAATTGAACCACAGAGGGCACAGAGGCGCTGCGCGCTACACAGAGAAAACCAAATTATCACAAAGAGATTATGAGACGCTTCGCTTAAGAGGTAATATTCTTTTGGTTTCCTCGTTCTTTTCTCATTCTCTCCTCTTTGTGCAATTACTTTCGCGCGAAATAAATTTCACGCCTACATTAAAGAGAACTAATCACACAAAGAGGCTAAGAGGCGCTACGCTTTAGAGGAAGTAAAAAAATGATCTTTTGGTTTCCTCATTCACTTCTCTTTGTGCAAAAACATTTAAACTTCAAACAACACAGTTCCCCTTCAAACTTGCCAGCTTACGTCCTAAAGCTATCAACTCCTCACCTTTATTTTCATAAAATGATAGCGCTGTCATTTTAGTTTTTATATGATAGGAACGAATTATTAACAAAAATGAAAAATAGTACGCAGAAATACCGTACACTCAGGGCATAAACGAGGAGAAAGTAATGGATTTTAAGAAGTCACTATTCGCGGTAATGCTAGCGACTGCGCCTTTAATGGCAAGTGCAGCATTAACTCAATCGCAAGTTGATCAGTTTGCGAAAGGTACCGAACTGCTGTTTTCGGTTGAAGATAACTTTCGTAATAAAGATGCGGGCTTTTTAGGAAAAATTACCCTTAATAATGGCTCTAATGTGGCGTTGCCTGCGGGCGAAAGTGACTGGCAGCTTTATATTCACTCAGTTCGTAAAATCTCAACTGAGCATGTCGCGGGCCTAAATATTGAACATGTTAATGGCGATTTACATCGCATCGTACCAACGAGCTCATTTAAAGGTTTAGCCGCAGGTGAAAGCTTGGAGCTGCCATTTGATGCACAAGTTTGGATTGTTGCTTACAGTGACTTTATGCCACGGGCATTTTTTGTTTCAGGTAAGAATAAACCTGCCGTATTTGCCAACACCGACACTGAAGACTTTAAACAGTTTGTTACGCCATTTACCCGCGAAAACCAGTTACGTCGTTACAATGAGCCAAAAGATTTATCTGTTTTAGCAACGGCAAAAGTACGCTACGAACGAAATAACGCTGATAAGGTGTCGGTTAGTAAAGACGATGCCTTAAAGCGTATTATTCCGAAGCCTCGTAAAGTTGAGTTTAATCGTGGTAGCGCAACACTTAATAATAATTGGCAAATCAGTTATCAAGGTCAGCTTAAACACGAAGTTATGGTGTTTATGCAAGACTTACAGGATGACTACGGCATTAGCCTTAAAGCACAGCCTGATCACATCAATATTGGCAAAGACAAAGTTATTCGCTTAAAAGTTGACCCTAAACTCAATAATGCAAAAGCTGAAAGCTATACCCTTGAGATTGACGATGAAGTTATTATCATCATAGGTAGCGATAACGCCGGTGTGTTTTATGCTATGCAAAGCTTATTAAACCTCATTCCTGCAAACAGCCAAGGCAGTGCCAGTTTACCGCAGTTGGAACTTGAAGACTCACCACGCTATGGCTGGCGTGGCATGCATTACGATAATGGCCGTAACTATCATGGCAAAGAGGCAATGTTCAAGTTAGTTGAGCAAATGGCTCGCTATAAAATGAATAAGCTACACTGGCACTTTTCAGAAGATGAAGGCTGGCGACTTGAGATCCCAGGCTTACCAGAGCTCACTGATGTTGGCGGTTATCGCTGCTTTGATTTAGAAGAGCGCGAGTGTTTATTAACTCAGCTTGGCACTGGGCCATTTAAATCGGGCTCAGGTAATGGTTATTTGAAACGTGATGAGTTTGTTGAGCTATTAAAATTTGCTAAAGACCGCCATATTCAAATTATCCCTGAAGTTGAAGGCCCTGGCCATGCGCGTGCCTCAATCAAAGCGATGGAAGCGCGTTATCACAATATGTTAGAGCAAGCTGAGCAATCGGCTAAAAACAATATTAAAACTCGCTCAGCAAACAAAGAGATTCAACACATAGATATGGGGCCAGCTACGCAATACTTGCTTACCGACCCTAAAGATACCTCTGTGTACATGACGGTACAAAACTACAAAGATAACTCAATGAATGTGTGTATGGACTCAACCTACGCATTTTTAGATAAAGTAACCTATGAACTTCAGCAGATGTATCGCGAAGCAGGTGTTCAGCTAAAGAACCTGCATATTGGTGGTGATGAAGTCGGTGCTGGTTCGTGGATAGGCTCGCCAATCTGTCAGGCGCTATTTGCCGATCCTAATAACGGTGTATCTGGCCCAGCTGATTTAAAACCTTACTTCACACAACGTGTTGCAACCTTACTTGAAAAGCGCGGTATTTCTCCGGGTATTTGGGAAGATGGCATCATGTATGACCGTGAAAACCCATTTAAACGAGATGAATTTCCTAATAAAACCTTTACCGTTAATACTTGGGATAACATTTGGGAATGGGGCGTTGCCGATAGAGCATACCGCCTAGCAAATGCTGGTTACCAAGTGGTGTTATCACACGGTACGCATTTGTACTTTGACCACCCATACGAAGCAAGCCCACAAGAGCGTGGTTATTACTGGGCTACTCGTTACACAGATACTAAAAAAGCCTTTAATTACATGCCTGATGACGTGTACGCCAATGCCGATTACACCCGCACTCGTGAGCCAATCGTTAATTTAGAAGCGTTGGTTGGTCGCCCGTTACCTAAACTTGAAAAGCCTGAGAATATTCTGGGTATGCAAGGTCAGGTATGGTCAGAAACAATCCGTACTGAAGATCAAGTATTAGCAATGATCTTCCCGCGTATTCTATCAGTAGCAGAGCGCGCATGGCATAAAGCCGATTGGGAAGGCGAAAACGTCGATAGTAAAAATCAAGCAAAAGACTGGGCTGAGTTCTCAAGTGCAGTCGGTTTAAAAGAGCTTGATAAGTTAGCTAAAGACGGCATCAACCTGCATTTACCAGTACCTGGCGGTGTGATTGAATATGGTAAATTATATGCCAACAGCGCGTTTGCTTATTTGACTATTGAGTACAGTCTAGATAACGGCCAAAGCTGGCAAACTTACGTTGAGCCAGTAAAGGTTGATAATAATGCAAAAGTTGCGTTACGCACCCGCTTGAACGCACAGCAAACCAGCCGCGTAACAGTTGTTGGTGAATAATGTTTTTTCGATAAGTAAATGTGACGCTTACAGAAAAACGTAGGCGTCATTTTTTGTTTTCCTCATTCTTTTCTAATTCACTTCTCTTTGTGGAAAAATTATTGAACCACAGAGTGCACATAGGCGCTGTGCGCTACACAGAGAAAACCAAATGATCACAAAGAGGATAAGAGAGCGCTGCGCTTAAGAGAAAGTAATGTTTAGGTTTACTCATTCTCTTCTCATTTACTTCTCTTTGTGCAAAAAATTATTGAACCAAAGAGTGCACAGAGGCGCTGCGCGCTACACAGAGAAAACCAAATGATTACAAAGAGGATGAGAGGGCGCTACGCTTAAGAGAAAGTAATGTTTTGGCTTTCTCATTCTCTTCTCATTCACTTCTCTTTGTGCAAAAAATTATTGAACCACTGATTGGACAGAGGCGCTGCGCGCTACACGGAGAAAACCAAATGATTACAAAGAGGATAAGAGGGCGCTGCGCTTAAGAGAAAGTAATGTTTTGGCTCTCTCATTCTCTTCTCATTCTCTTCTCATTCACTTCTCTTTGTGGAAAAAATTATTGAATCACAGAGTGCACAGAGGCGCTGCGCGCTACACCGAGAAAACCAAATGATCACAAAGAGGATAAGAGAGCGCTACGCTTAAGAGAAAGTAATGTTTTGGCTCTCTCATTCTCTTCTCATTCACTTCTCTTTGTGCAAAAAAATTATTGAACCACAGAGTGCACAGAGGCGCTGCGCGCTACACAAAGAAAACCAAATGCTCACAAAGAGGATAAGAGGGCGCTACGCTTAAGAGAAAGTAATGTTTTGGCTTTCTCATTATCTTCTCATTCACTTCTCTTTGTGAATAAACCTTCGAGCGAAATAAATTTCATGGGTACGGTATCTAAATAAGTATGTCAGCGCTGTCATTTTTGTTGCGATAGTGTTATAAATATTTAATATCTCTTTTATATAATCATCTGAATGAACAGTATTGCAGAATCGCTGTGTGCTGTGAGTGGGAAATGTTATGTCAGAAACGAATAAACAGAGCAGTATTGTGCCTATGGCGATTGTGGCCACGCTGTTTTTTATACTGGGTTTTGCTACGTGGTTAAATGGTTCATTGATGCCGTTTTTACAGCAAGTTTTGCAGCTTTCACCGTTTCAGGCATCGCTGATTATTTTCTCGTTTTATATCGCCGTGACTTTTACGGCTCTACCTTCAGCAATGATCATCAGAAAGGTAGGCTATAAAAACGGTATGGCGCTAGGTATGGCGACCATGATGGTGGCTGGTTTACTATTTATTCCTGCTGCAAAAACGCAGGTGTTTGCACTATTTTTATTTGCACAGCTTGTGATGGGAGCTGGGCAAACATTGCTACAAACAGCGGTTAATCCATACGTCGTAAGAATTGGCCCAGAAGAATCAGCTGCGGCTCGCGTCAGTATTATGGGTATATTAAATAAAACGGCCGGTGTTGTAGCACCAATCGTGTTTACCGCACTGATACTCAGTGATTTTAAAGGCTTTGTAGGTAAAGAGCTTAGCCAAACTGATATTGATGCTATGGCAAATGGTTTAATATTACCGTATTTAGGGATGGCAATTTTTATTGGTATACTCGGTTTTGCGGTTACTAAAATGCCATTGCCAGAGTTGATCGATGATTCTGATGAACAAAAACCGGGGCAAGTAAAAGAAGCGCTGAGCCATCCAAGTCTTGCATTAGGCATTGTGGCACTTTTTGTTTATGTGGCCGTTGAAGTAATTGCCGGTGATACGATTGGTAGCTTTGCGTTGTCATTAGGTGTTGAAAAATATAGTGTAATGACGTCATACACTATGGGTTGTATGGTGCTAGGTTACTTTTTAGGGGTGTTACTTATCCCACGCGTGTTATCACAGCAAGCAGCGTTGACTATTTCTGCTGTATTAGGTTGTGTGTTAACTCTAGCGATAGTTACTGGTAATAATGAAACTGTATTTATATCAACACTGTTTGGCTTAAAATCAGTACTGCCTGATACACTATTGCTCATTGCTGTGCTAGGCTTTGCTAACGCCATTGTATGGCCTGCAGTTTGGCCGCTAGCATTATCTGGTTTAGGTAAGCTAACTAGTGTAGGCTCAGGTCTACTTATAATGGGTATAGCTGGTGGCGCATTCGGCCCGTTATTTTGGGGTTTGGCAAGTGGCGGCGTAAAAAGCGCAGAAGCACAACAAATGGCTTATATTGTAATGTTGCCTTGTTATTTATTCATACTTTTCTATGCTGTTAAAGGTCACAAGATGAAAAGTTGGAAGTAATTATGGGTTTGAGGTTAGGTATAAAATGCACAGCCTTGAACTTTGAAAAGCATTTCTAGTAAATAGAAATAATCCCGTGTGTAATGCCACCGAAAGGTGGCATTTTTTTGACAGCCGCGCTACACAGAGAAACCAAATGTTCACAAAGAGAATAAGAGGGCGCTGCGCTTAGAGGAAGTAAATGAAAGTATTTCTTGGGTCTTCTCTTTTACTCACTTTTTTCTCTTTGTGAAAAAATAAATTGAGCCACAGAGGGCATAGAGGCGCTGCGCGCTTCACAGAGAAACCAAATGTTCACAAAGAGAATATGAGGCGTTTCGCTTAAGAGAAAGTACTGTTGTGGTTTCCTCATTCACTTCTCTTTGTGCAAAAGAAATATTGAACCACAGAGAACACAGAGGCGCTGCGCGCTGCACAGAGAAGAGCAAATGATCACAAAGAGATTATGAGACGCTTCGCTTAAGAGAAAGTAATATTGTGGTTTCCTCATTCACTTCTCTTTGTGCAAAAGAAATATTGAACCACAGAGAACACAGAGGCGCTGCGCGCTACACAGAGAAAACCAAATGTTCACAAAGAGGATAAGAGGGCACTTCGCTTAGAGGAAAACAAAAAAGCATTATTATTACTTCCTCATTTTCTTCTCATTCACTTCTCTTTGTGCAAAAGAAATATTGAACCACAAACAACCCCGAACAGCCAAAGCTGACGGCTTTTAGAATTGAAAACAGTCGGTGAAGATAAAACTAAATCTTTAGATTAAAATAGAAAATATTAATGAAATATAGGGATTTACAAAGGGGGAGAAGTGGGGCGACTGATGGGGCTTGAACCCACGACAACCGGAATCACAATCCGGGGCTCTACCAACTGA
This sequence comes from Pseudoalteromonas thalassia, assembly GCF_049257215.1. Classification (NCBI taxonomy): domain Bacteria; kingdom Pseudomonadati; phylum Pseudomonadota; class Gammaproteobacteria; order Alteromonadales; family Pseudoalteromonadaceae; genus Pseudoalteromonas; species Pseudoalteromonas thalassia. The sequence goes on along the minus strand of NZ_JBMMUE010000017.1, from coordinate 67,096 downwards.
GCTACAGCCGCCACTGAGATACACCTCGTTTGGTGTGGCGCGCATATTACATAATTAAGTTTAGCTTGTGAAGCCCTAAATTGAAAAAAGTAGAAAAAACTTACTTACCTCAGAAAATTCAGAATTGTCACCTTGGTCAGCGGGCGTTCAGTTTTGCAGATTAGACTTGCGTTTTTTGTAATTAGGCAAATACTCATTTCTTAGTTTTGTGCGTAATTTAATGATTTTTTAACCAAAGATCATATATAATTTGTACAGCGTTATGCTAAAAATGAACTTCAGGAGAGAACATGGATACAATAATGAACTGGATCAACGAGAATTCAGGTTTAATCATACATTACGCCGTTCAGGCGGTTCTAGCGCTAATCATTTTCTTCATCGGTGGTCGCATCGCTAAATTCTGCGAAGGCTTAACCGAAAAAGCATTTGATAAAAAGAAAGTAGATAAAGCTGTAGGTTCATTTGTTGCTAGCATTGTCTATGCAATTGTATTTGCTGCAACAATCTTAATGGCACTATCTCAATTAGGTATTGAGACAACGTCATTCATTGCTATCTTAGGTGCGGCTGGTTTAGCAGTAGGTTTAGCATTGCAAGGTTCACTGTCTAACTTTGCATCAGGTGTTTTAATCATCTTACTTCGCCCATTCAAATCAGGTGACTATGTAGAAGCTGGCGGTAAAGCTGGCACAGTTAAGAAAATCGAAATTTTCTCTACAGAATTGCGTACACCTGATAACAAAGTAATTATCATGCCTAACTCATCAATTATGGGCAGCCCAATTACCAATTTCTCTCGTGAATCAACTCGTCGTATCGATTTAGTAATCGGTGTTGGTTACGATGCAGACTTAAAAGAAGCAAAAGCAGTTCTTAAATCAGTGTTAGATAAAGAAGAGCGCTTATTAAAAGACCCTGCATACACAGTAGCTGTATCTGAACTAGCAGATTCAAGCGTAAACTTTGTCGTTCGCCCATGGGTTAACTCAGCTGATTACTGGCCAACGTATTTCGATCTAATGGAAAACATTAAGATCGCATTAGATGATGCCAATATCACCATCCCATTCCCGCAAATGGATGTTCATTTGCATAAAGAAGACTAATAAGTCGAACTTAAAGTAGTAAAGGTTATTTTTTAATGAAATTAAAAGCTTTATCAATTCTAGTTGCAGCCTCAGCTGCAACTAGCGCATTCGCAGCAGATGAAACTAAAACTTGGGATGTAACCAGTGAGTTAGGTGCTATTGTAACAAGCGGTAACACTGAAACAACCACACTAAAAGGTGGTATCAAGGTTTTACATAACCTAGAAAACTGGAATAACGAGTACAAGTTAGACGGTCTTTATAAAGAAGATGAGATCGAAAACGACCAAGGTGGTAAAGAAACACAACGTACTAACGAAAAGTACTCAATCTCAGCGCAAGGTAACTACAAGTTAAACGAAAAGCACTCACATTTATTCATCTACGGCTCGCACGTATCTGATTACTTTGGTGCATACCGTAACGAGTCAGTTATCTCAGCGGGTTATGGTTTACGTTTAATCGACCGTTCTGACATGTGGCTTAATGCTGAAGTCGGTCCGGGTTATAAGTACTTCCAATACCCAGATGACAGCACTGAAGTTGATGACAACGGTAATTCGCGTGCTGGTGAGCGCGAAGGCGAAGTAATCGCACTAGGTAAAGTTGATTACAACTGGCAAATTTCAGACAGTGCACGTTTTACTCAGTTAGTATCAGTTGAATACGGTGATACCAACACCAAAACACGTTCAGAGTCTGCAATCCTTGCTAAAATCAACGGCTCACTGCAAATGAAAGTGGCATATAACATCACCCACAACTCAGATGTTGCCGATGACAAAGAAAACACAGATACAGAAACGTCATTGACGCTTGTGTATAGTTTCTAATTTTTAAGTTAATAATAAATGGGTAAACTTGTTTACCCATTTTTTTTGCTTATAAAATGATGTAGTATGCCGCGGCTATCTTTATTTTCTTAGAAGGGAAACTTTGTGAAGTTTTTTAGACTTGTAATCGCTCTTTTTATCTCGCTTATATTCATAACGGAGGCTCATTCAGTCACTCCAACTAAGCAACAAATAGAACAATTTAAAAAGCTACCTAAGTCGCAACAAGAAGCGCTCGCTAAGAAATATGGCTTAGATCTTAGTATGTTGGATTCAACAGGTCAAAACGCGAATCAGTTAGAAAATGAAAATACTGATACTGTTTTGTCTCGAGGGATGTTTGACGATAATAAAGATAACAAAGAAATTACAGAAGAAGATAAGTTTAAACCTGAAGAAGATAAGCTTAAACCATTCGGTTATGAACTTTTTTCTGGTGAACCAACCACGTTTGCACCGTCAGAAAGTGCTCTAGTGCCTGATTCTTATATTGTTGGTCCAGGTGATACTTTCTCAGTTAGCTTATTTGGTAAAGAATCTTCTACAGAAGAAGTTGTAATAGACCGTGAAGGCCGCTTAACAATTAATAAACTTAAGCCAGTCACAGTTAGTGGTATGCAATACAGTGATGTAGTTGAACTTATTAAAGCTAAAGTTAAACAAGAGGTTATTGGTACTGAAGCTTTTGTATCAATGGGCAAAACACGCTCAATCCGTATTATGGTTTTAGGTGAGGCATACAAGCCTGGTGCTTATACTGTTCCTTCATTAGCTTCAATTACCCATGCGTTATTCGTGAGTGGTGGTGTATCAGAGATTGGTTCTCTTCGAAATATACAACTAAAGCGTGCAGGAAAGACAGTAACAACTCTCGACTTATATAACCTGTTGATAAAAGGTGATAGTAGTAATGATGTCATTTTAAAGCCGGGTGATGTTGTGTTTATTCCACCTGTTGGTATGCAGGTGAGCGTTAAAGGTGAGGTACGTAGGCCCGCCATTTTTGAGCTTAAAAAAGATGAGTCTAGTCAAGATTTAATAGCTATGGCTGGCGGTTTTAATGCCGCTGCATATCCGCAGAAAACAGTTGTAGAGCGCTATACTGGTAATAGCTCGAGAACAGTTCTGCAACTTAACTTATCTAATAAAAATGCGTATAAACCAAATGATGGTGATGTAATTCGTGTTCCATCTTCTAGCCAAGAGCTTGATAACGCTGTGACCCTACTTGGTGCTGTTGCTCATCCTGGCAATTATGCTTGGCATGAAGGAAAAAAAGTGAGCCAACTATTTGGTTCACTTAAAACTGATTTATTGCCAATTGCTGATTATGACTATTCTTTAATTGTCCGAGAAATTAATCTTCGTGGTGATATAGAGGTACATCAATTTTCACTTCTAAAAGCGATAAGTGGAGAAGAAGACCTAGAATTAAAACCTCGAGATATTGTGGTTGTATTTAGCCGCTTCCAATCTTTAAAAAATGAAGAAAATGCGCTTACCGGTATGGCGTTGACTCAAGAGCAGTTAAAGCAACAAGAAAAAATTAAGCTTTGGGATGAGTACGAAGAGCGCAAATTCTATGAGTTTATTGATCTTGGTACAGCCTTGGATAAAGAGCTTGCAGAGTCTTTAGTTGAAGAAACTAAGCAGGAAGTGCTATCAATAACTGAGCTGTTGACTAACAAAGAAGAGTTGAAAGAAGATGAATACGCAGTATTTAGCCGTAAAAAGCTATTAAAGCCTATCCTTTCTAAGTTGAATCAGCAAGCTACAAAAGATGGTGGACTTCAAATTATTGGCGTGCGTGGCGAAGTATTCTATGAAGGAGTTTATCCTCGCCCTGTAAATGCTAATGTGGGTGATGCAATTATTGCGGCTGGCGGCTTAAAAGAGTCAGCGTATCTTCAAAATGCAGAAATTACGCGCTATAAAGAAAATTCTGTACTTGAGCACATCGGTGTTGATTTATCCAGCTTAAAAGATAAAAGCTCAATCAGTAAATATGAGTTAAAGAGCAAAGACACGATCAATATTTATCCAATTCCGAATTGGCAGCAAGATCGAAAAATCAACATTATTGGTGAGGTAAAGTTCCCTGGTGTGTACAGTATAGCTAAAGGTGAAACGCTATCTAGTGTTATTGAGCGTGCAGGGGGCTTCACTGAGTTTTCATTCCCTGAAGGTGCTATTTTTACTCGAGAATCTATTCGTTTACAACAGCAGCAGCAATTAAATAAAATATCTGAAGACTTGAGAAGAGATATTGCCTCTAAGAGTTTTAACAGCTCAATAACTGATGCTTCTTTATCATATCAAGATATGAATAGCTTACTTACAGATCTTGCTAAAGTTAAAGCCGTTGGCCGACTAGTTATTGACTTACCTTCGATCGTTAATGGAAAGCGCCGTTTAGAAGTAGAAGATAGTGATGTTTTATATGTTCCTTCTAAGCGTAATAGCATTAATGTTGTTGGTGAGGTTAATTTCTCAGGTTCTCATCTATTTCAAGATGAGCTATCACTTGATGATTATTTAAATCGAAGTGGTGGTCTTAAACAGCGCGCTGATGAAGAGCGTATTTATATCATCAAAGCAAGCGGTTTAATTGAAGTTCCTGATGCAGGCTCTTGGTTTGCAGTTAACAATGACTTCCAGCTGTCACCAGGCGACACAATTGTTGTTCCACTCGATACGGATTACATTGATAATTTGACCCTTTGGAGTTCTGCAACACAAATTATGTATCAAATGGGTGTAGCTGTTGCAGCAATAAGCTCACTGTAATTAGTTAGAATTTGATGAAAACAACGGTAATCAAATTATTAAAAAAGGTAATAGAGCAACTTCAAGCTGCTCTTTTACCTTTGTGTAGCAAATCTGCAATTCTTTCTGGACTGTATTTCACTTTCTTCTCACGAGATTTTTTCTATGAGCATCAAGCTATACTGAAAGCGCGTTTAGCGTATAAAAGACAGCAAGGCATGCATGGGAAATCAAGTGCATTATTGCGTAGAAATATACATCGCTTAGAGAAAGGCTTAATTATGCAGCCTAGGAGAAGTATTTATGCACTTGATTATATAAGTGAAACCATTGCTGCTTATCGTGTTGCGCTAAGTAACTCTGAGGTAGACCAATCAGAACTGCAGTGGGCGTCAGATGTAATAACGGAGTACTTTTCTGTAGTAGATAAAAATAACCCTGTTATTAATGAAAGCTTTTTAGCTTTTAACCAGCTATCAACTTTGTGTTCAACCTCGAAAAAACCATACTCTTACCATCAAAAAGCTCCTCACAAAGTAGAGTATGAGGATTTCTTAGCCTTAACAAAGTTTCGTACGTCGGTACGCTGGTTTCAATCAAAAAGCGTAGAAATAGAAAAAATAAAGAAAGCGATCGATGCTGCTTTACAAGCTCCAAGCGCATGTAATAGGCAGCCTTTTCAATTTTATTCTATTTCAAATCAGCCATTACTTAAAAAGCTAGCTAATCTCCCTGGAGGAACAGCTGGATTTGCAGACAACATTCCACATTTAATTGCGGTTGTGGGTGATTTATCTTATTACCCACTTTCACGCGACCGTCATGTAATATATATCGACAGTTCGCTTGCATCAATGCAGTTTATGTTAGCACTTGAAACTTTAGGGTTAAGCAGTTGTCCTATTAACTGGCCTGAATTAATTAATCAAGATAAGGCTGTCGCTAGTTTACTCAACTTACCACAATATAAGCGTGTTGTTATGTTCATTGCTGTAGGTTACCCATCCAATTCAGGAATGATACCTTATTCTGATAAAAAACAAGCTAAAGACATTCTAAAACATGTTTAAGACATATTAATTCGTTATATCGACAGCTTTTTTCCCGCTTGATATACTCGAAAAAGTTAAATTTAAGGAGTTCTCATGAAAAAAAATAAAGGTTTCAGTTTAATGGAACTAATGATAGTTCTTATCATACTTGGGCTGTTAGGTTCACTAGTCGCTCCTAAATTATTTTCAAAGGTAAGTTCATCTAAAGTTAAAACCGCGATTGCTCAAATGCAAATGTTTGAAACAGCAATTGATACATACCGTCTAGACATGGGGACTGTACCTCCATCTCTTCAAGCATTACGAAAAAGTGACTCAGCAAATTGGGATGGACCATATTTGCCAAAAGACATTCCTCTAGACCCGTGGGGTAAAGAGTACATCTATAAGGTGCCTGGTGAAAATGGCTCTCCTTACAGCATTATGAGTTATGGACTTGACGGCCAACCTGGTGGTGAAGGTGAAAACGAGGATGTAGTTCATAAATGATGGAGCTAAGCCAATTACTTGCTGAACAATTTAAAATATCTGCGGCTGACATAGATAAAGCTAAGTCATATCAAAGTCGCTATGATGGCAGGCTAGAACAAATTTTAGTTAATATGGGCTGCTTGACAGAAGAGGACTTAGCACCACTTTACAGCAAGTTATTAGGCTACCCTCTTTTTAATGCTGAAGATTATCCAAATTGGCAACTACCTGAAGACATCAATGTCGAAATACTTCGAGCGTTAAAAGAGCTTGATTGTGTTTTACTCGAGGCCAATGAGGTATGGACTATAGCATGTAAAGATCCATTATCTTTGTCACTTGCACAATTTATACAGCAACATAATGTTGATGTTATTATTTTGGTTGCAACAGAAGCTCAGCTTCAAACTTTCTTTTATGAAATTCAAAGTTCATCAGAGAATAGTGTTGAAGAAGATGAGTTAACAGGTGACGAGGAGGCAAGATTAAGAGAGTTAGCTTCAGAAGCTCCTACGGTTAACCTTTTAAACTCACTGATAACTAAAGCATTAGCTAGAGGTGCTTCTGATATGCATCTTGAGCCGCATCAAGGGCGATTTCGCGTTAGATATCGAATTGATGGGGTCTTACATGAGGTTGATAAGTTAGCTCCAAAAATGCAGCTTCCTATCACAACTCGACTTAAAATACTTTCTGGAATGGACATTGCTGAAAAGCGCCGACCTCAGGATGGAAAAATAGAACTACGTATAGCCAATCAAGAGCTTGATATTCGTGTTTCTGCTTTGCCATTGAACGATGGTGAAAGTATTGTTTTGCGTTTCCTGCTTAAAGACTCGATTCGTTATGATATGTCTGTTCTTGGGCTTTCCAATGATACACAAAGTCTAATTCAGCAAGACTTACGTAAAACAACAGGTGTAATCTTGTTAACTGGGCCTACAGGCTCAGGTAAAACAACAACACTTTATACATTCTTGAATGAGCTTAATCGTCCAGACGTAAAAATCATTACATTAGAAGACCCAGTTGAATATCAGTTAGAGGGTGTTAACCAAGTACAAGTTAATAACGATATCGGTTTTAACTTTGCCGCAGGTTTGCGCTCTATAGTACGACAAGATCCAGATATTATCATGGTGGGTGAGATACGTGATGCAGAAACAGCACGTATCGCTTTGCAGTCGGCACTAACTGGGCATTTAGTATTCAGTACTGTGCATACAAATGATGCTGCAAGTGCTTATACGCGTTTACTTGACTTAGGTGTCGAAGAATTTTTACTAAATGCGGCTTTAGTTTCTGTTGTCGCGCAACGTTTGGCTAGACGTTTATGCCAACACTGTGCTGAGCCCTTAGAAGATACTAGCGAATTGCTTTCTCAGTATCCATTAGAGCAGGTAGCTAAAAACGCAGCAATTAGTGAATTAAATATTAAACAGGCTGTAGGCTGTGAGCATTGCAATCATACTGGGTTCAAAGGCCGAATCGCTATAAATGAATATCTTCGTTGTGATGATGAAATTAAGCAATTACCTAAAAACGATCAATTTATATCTCGTGCGCAAGCCCATAATGCACAGCTAAAGCGACGTAATTTAATGCAAGATGGTTTGTATAAAGTAATTACTGGCGTAACCACCATTGATGAAGTTCTACGAGTAGCTGGCTAATGGAGTTTGAATATAAAGCGATTGATAATCAAGGCACGCGTCATCAAGGTGTTGTTAGTGCAACTAACCAAGCAGATGCACAAAAAAAGCTCTTAACAGAAGGGCTCAATGCATTATCGATTAAGCCCATTGATAATACAAAAAGTATTAGCAGTCTGTTCTCGCAAAAAGTAACCCTTGATCAACTCGAGTTTTTTACGAGTGAGCTAGCTCTACTTTTAGAAAGTGGAATTCGCGTAGATCGCGGAATTGATATTATTAAAAAAGCAAATGGTCATCCTGCATTGACACGTTTGTTAAGCCAAATTTCTGCATCTTTAAAAAAAGGTGCCTCGTTAAGCGAAGCGTTCTCACAGCATGAGCAGCTGTTTGGTCCTTTGTATATTAGCCTACTTAAAATAGGTGAAACGTCAGGAAATCTACCAGAAGTTTTACAGCGCTTATCAAACGACTTAAAGTTTCAAAAAGATTTACGTTCTCAAATAAGCACCGCATTAACTTATCCTAGCGTTATATTCTTTGTTTGTATCATGGCGGTTTATTTTGTGCTTACATTCATTGTCCCCAAAATGTCAGGTATTTTTACTGACCTTAGCCAAGCTCCCTGGTACACACAAATGATTATTAATGTCAGTAATTTTTTTGTGGATTATCAAGTGATTATTATCAGTGGGATTGTTGCGGCAATTACAGGTTTGACATATGGCTTAAAGCAACCTGAAGTGAAAAACTGGTTTTATGTCAAAGTATCGCATTTACCAGGTATCGGAAGTGTAATTTTAACGGCTGAGCGTATCCGTTTTTCCCAATCAATGGCAATGATGTTAGAAGCTGGTTTACAGCTAGATACAACACTGGAGCTGACAGCCAACACTTTAAAACATCCAGAATTAAAACGAGATGCCAAACTAGCACTTAAGCAGCTAAAAACCGGTAAACAGTTGAGTCATGTGTTAGAAAAAACACGCATATTTCCAGACTTTTTTCTATCGATAATCAAAGTTGGCGAAGAAACAGGGCGTTTACCAAGAGTTTTTTCAGAAGTTGCTCAGCGTAGTAAATCTGAATTGGAAGGAATTATTAAAAAGCTGACCACTATGCTAGAACCTATAATGCTTATTTTTATGGGTGGTTTTGTTGGTGGTATCGTAATCACTATGTTGATGAGTATGGTATCAATTAATGATGTCCCCTTTTAAAATCAAAGGATTCTCTCTCATTGAGCTAATGGTCGTTATGGCAATAATGGCTGTTTTAATGGGGTTGACGGGCGGTGTTATTGTTAAGAATGTTGCTCAACAGACTCGTTTAGTTGAGCTTGAAAAAACCCAAAATTACTTCAAAATGCTGAGTTATAAGGCATATTATGGCGGCTATCCTATAAAGGTTGATCTTGATGGCAGCATGTTCAAAATCAGTATTGCCGATCAAGTCACGAATCTTGAATTTGAAGAACTTGAGTTTGAAAAGTCAAGTTATACCATAAACACAAAATCAGCCATTATGCCGAACTCCTTCACTGTAAAGTGGAATGAAACTAGTCGTGAATTTCCAATAAATACAATGTTCAAGCCTTATGAATAAAAATAAAGGGTTTACGCTGCTTGAAGTATTAATCGCGGCGATTATTTTGTTTACAGCATTAGCTTTAGCGAGTGAAATTTTTAAAAGTGCTACATTATCAACTGATATTGCAGTTAAAAATGCCAAGTACTTCCAAATCACCCCTTCAGCTATCACTGCTATAAAATTCGATCTGCGAAGTAAAGTAAAAAATCGCGACATACCAGAAGCAGATGGTGAATTGGAGTTATTTGGTATTTATTACTCTTGGCAAGCAAATCGAGAAACTTTTAATAGCCCGCCGACAGATGAGTTATCTGATTTTTCAGAGCGAAACCGTTTCTCAATTTATAATGTAGATATACTTGCTAAAAGTGCAGGCCGAGAAAGAGAGTTCTCTTTTAAGGTTGCAACATGGTGAGAATACAAAGTAAACAAACTGGCTTTACATTAATCGAGCTTTTGTTAGCTACAAGTGTATTGATGCTAGTGTTATATGCAGGATATTTTGGCTATGGTTTGTACACTCAAAAATGGCAGACAAGAACCAACTACTTTTGGCAGCAAAGCCAACAAGCACTTGCATTCGATGCAATTACTCGAGTCTTTGAATCAGCAAGCACTTACGTTGTTGAATCGGATAAAAACGAGCCTGCGCAATATTTTTCAGGTGACAAAGAAAGAGTCATATTTATAAGCACTTCACCTTTATTTAACCATGAAGCTTCTGTCGTAGAATTTAAGATACTACAAAATGATGGAGTTTATTCACTCGTATATAATGAGGCTTCAATGAGAAGTAACTTACTGTTAAAACAATCTGATGTTATTGAGTGGGAACATCAAGTTACGTTGCTTGAGAACTTAAAAAGAATCTCATTTGTTTATTATGGGTGGTCTGGCTTAGATGAGGTTTCTAGAAACTACAAAGAAGATAATGTAAATAGTCAAACTAAGCCACAGCTTTATGCCAAACATGTTATGGAAGATATTCGTATATTACCAATTAGCTTAACACTCGAAATAGAAGGGCATGAGGGAGAGCGAAGTCATTTTCCTGTAGCTCTACCAGAAGAAGCTTTCTCTGTTCTGATCGATTACTTAAGGTTAGAAATATAATGCAGTTCCAAAGAGGTATTGCTCTGGTGCAGGTACTGATAATTACTCTTGTCCTAAGTACCCTTGGGTTATATATAATAAAATCCTCGAGAGAACAGGTCGCTACAACGTTCGAAATTAAGGAAGCGTTGTCTTTGCGTATAAAAATTGAAAATACCGAGGCTCGAGTTATTAATGCGCTATTAAGTCAGTTTCGGATTCAAAACGTAACAAATGAATCTGACATCGCCAAAAACTGGAATTTTTATAATAAACCTTTTGAAGTAGAGGGGGTTTCAGTCCAACTTCAAGACTTAAACGGCTTAATTAGCTTGAATGTTGCAGATTTACAGCTACTTAAAGATGTTCTGATGAAGTTAAATGTTTCGCCATCTGAGAGTGATATATTTATTGATTCGCTAGCTGATTGGAAAGATGAAAATGACCTTAAAAGATTGAATGGAGCTGAAAGGGCATATTATGAATCGCAAGATATGCCAGGTCCTAGGAATGGTTACTTGCAATCATTGGCTGAAGTTAGTCACATTAGAAATAGCGATATATTAACCCCTCAGCAATGGAGTGAGTATTTTACCGTTGAACATATCACAGGCTTTAACCCGGCAAACGCTCCGGAGCCAATTTTGCAGGCATTTATTAAAAATGATACAACGGTAGCTAATTTAGTTGGACTGCGCGATAATGCAAGATTAAATGGTAATACCTTTTACAGGGAATCAGGCATTGAGCCTGACGAGTTTATTAACTTTCTCCCTGGCGATAGTGTAAAAGTTACTCTAACAGCAAAAAAATCTAATCAACGAGTGTCAAAAAGCTTTACGGCGAAAATAAGAACGCGTTCTTTAACTCGCCCTATTGTTATTACTAATGTTATCTGGAATCAAAATGAAGTTGAGTGAGTTACTTCAAAACGTTAAAAATAAAAAATGGTTGCTCAATAGCATTGCTTACTACCACGAAAATTTATTTTTACTGGCAGCAAGTGAATTCAAGGTAACTGACAAAAGTAAAAAAGTAATCATAGTCTCTCGCCGTAATTATAACGAAAAATGGCAGACTTACCCTTCAGTAAGCTTAAAAGAGTTGAAAGACATTTTAAAGCTTCAAAAAGAGACTTCGAATAGCCTTATAATTGAAAGCTTTTCTAAAAATGAACAGCAAGAGGGCTACGATGTAAAGACGATTACTTTTTCAGAAAAGCTTACCGATGAGTTTTCTAAGCATATACTCATCCCCGAGACTGAATTAATTAATCACTACTATAAAGATCAAAAGGTTGTTATCGAAGCACAGACACCTGCCGGTAATCTATTTTATAGTAAAGTGGAAGGTAAAACGAAAAGTGCATACAAACAAGGTTTAGTATCATCATTAGAATCGTTCTGTTTAAGTATTGGCGTACATAGTGATGTAGCTAAGGTATCGCTTACACAGGACGATTATGCATCTTTGTTAAATGAAGCTATTTTGAATACACCTTTCTTAAGCCTTTATAAAACTGCTGCTTTTGATTTTAAATCGAGCGTAGATTACAAGCTCTTACATAGTCTTTATTATGGGCCGTTAATTTCTGCAGGGATATTCATTGCAGGAGTAAATGCCTTTTATATGTATAAAGCTAACTCTCTAGAAACAACACTATTAAGCTATCAAGGCGGGGTCTCTGAGCTTCTGGAGCAAAAGCAAAAAATTGATCTAGATAAACTATATGTTGAACAGGTATTACAAGAGTTTGAACTCTACCCTAATGTTCATAGCCATTGGGATATTGCATATAAAGCGATTTCAGAAGGAATGGACATACAGGAGTTTTCTGGTTCTAAATCGAATGTTACACTCAGGGGTTTTGCAGATTCAGCTTCAAGTATTCTTGCGGTCATAAGTGAATTGCCAATGGTTGAAAGTGCCCAATTTAGTGGTCCCGTCAGGAAATCAGGCAAGAGGGATTACTTTATCATGGAGCTAAAGGTAGTGGGTGAAAATGAAAAGTAACCTTTTAAAATATAAAAATTATCTTTTTGTCTTGTCGGCTTTGATTGTTGCAAATTTTGTATTGGATCCTATGTGGAAAAATATTGAAACGTTGCAGCAAAAAGTTTATTTGGATGAATCCAAAGTAGTTAAGGTTGAAAATTTAATAGCTAATAAAAAGCAAATAGAAAAACAAAGTGGTTTATTATCTATTAATAAGTTGAAGTTACAGCCGTATCTATTTACTGCAAGTACAGAGTCCGAGTTCAAATTAACAGCTCAAGGAAAAATAGAAAAACTGCTGCAAATCAATAATTGCAATGTTGAGCGAATAGGTTGGGCAGGCAAAAATAATATTGATGAGCAATTAGTACGCTGGACATTAGAGGCCCGATTTAGAGGTAATCCGGAATGTGTATTGAATGTATCTAGACAATTAGAAAGCTTAGAGCCAATGGTTAAAATTGCTGATTATTCTTATGCAGGTAAAGAAGTATCAGGGGATAAACAAAATTATATGGTTGTCGCCCTTACTTTGATAATGTGGCAAAACGCAAATGAGGTTGCATTATGAAGTGGCTCATAGCGTTTTTATCTGCTTTAACAGTTGTTGTTCTTTTAAATTCATTAGATATGCCTGAGGATGTGGCTTCTGGGAAAGGTAATGAACTAAAAGAAGTTGGTAAAATTAATTTACGTAATAAACAACCTGAATTAGAAGTAGAAAAACAGTGGTTAAAAAAAGAAATTGAAAAACCTAAAGTAGAAGAAAAGGTAAGTGCACCACAGGAGAAAAAAACAGCATTTCCTGTTTTAGAAATAGAAGGGCAGAAGTACCAACTACTGGGTATATTTAAGCAAAAAATGAAACCTTTTGTGTTATTGAAAAATACTGAAAATAACTTGGTTAAATTACAAGTTGGAGATGAGCTTACTAAAGGTATTTTCTTAGAGAAAGTTACCGCATCAGCGATAATCATCAAAAAAGGTAGCGACACAATTAAATTTAAACTTTTTGAACGTAGTGACAATGGCTAATAAACTTTACAATTTAACCCTTTCAACCTGCTTGGTGTTAGGGGCGACAAGCTGTGCATCGCTTGTAGATCCAAATTCAAGTGTTGAAACAGAAAAAGTAACTGTTTCAGAATCTTATCTTGATTTACCACAAGGTGAACAACGTGAAGAGGCTGTTGAATTAGAGCAAGCAGAGCAGGTAAACGGTAAAACTGAGCGATTGAATCGACTATCAGATTCAAGACAGGCAACAACATTAGAAATCGATTTATCAAAGTCTTTTTCTCAAAACCCTCAGTTTCAAGTGTCTGTGAATGCATTGCCACTTAATGACTTTATTCATTATGTATTCGGAGAATTGCTTGATACATCCTATATTTTAGAAGCGAGTGTAAAAAGCAACACTACGCCTGTCACTTTAGATTTAAAAGAACAGTTAAGCGCTAAAAAGTTATTTTTACTAGTTCAGCAAATTCTGTCACAGAACAATGTCAGTATTGTTAAAAATGACGGGATTTTTTATCTACATACTAATAATGCAAATACTAAAACTGACAAAGCATTTGGGTTTGGTCGCAATGAAGAAGCGGTACCAAATGTGTCGGGTCAGATAGTTCAACTTGTACCAATTCAGTATGGTATGCAACCTGGCTTACGTAACCTCATTAGTCAATTAGTTGATACTAATAATAGTTATGACGCGTCACAAGCTCTATTAACGATTGAAGGCAAAAGAGAGCAAGTACTCAGAGCGCTTTCGTTAATATCGCTGTTAGATAGCCCTGCAATATATAACAAAGCAACAGCCCTTATTGGGTTTGATTATTTGAGCTCAGAAACTTTCATCAAAAAAGTAACCGAAATACTCAAAGAAGAAGGAATTACAGTTGCCGATGGTGGCCCATATGCAGCGAGTGTGAAGTTTGTTCCTCTAGAGCACTTGGGTAAAGTGGTGGTTTTTGCTAGCAGTGATGAAATTATTGACCGCGTAGCGTTTTGGCGCAAAGAGCTTGATAAACCTGCTGCTGGTGCTGAACAAAGCTTTTACATCTATCATCCTAAATATGCGCGCGCCTCGGATTTAGGGGCAAGTTTAGCTCCTCTTGTTGGTGGTAGCCTTTCTGGTGGAAGTAATCGTTCAAAACAAACTACAAATGAACGAACTTCTTCAGCGAGTACGCGCAATACCGATTCTCAATCACAAAGTGGTAATGAAGTACAGACAGTTGAAGGCGACAACATGCGCCTAGTGGTTGATGAAAGAGCGAATGCACTGATTTTTTACTCTACAGGTCAATATTATCAAGAGCTGCAACCTATTATTAGACAGCTTGATATCATGCCTAAACAGGTCATGATGGAAGTCGTTATTGCTGAAGTTAAATTAACGGGTAGCTTCTCTAAAGGGGTTCAGTATGCAATTCAAAATGGACCATCTACAGGACGTAATGAAAATATTAGTTTCAATACTGAAGGAAAAGGCGGGTTTAGCTATTCAGTAGTTGGGCTTCCGGGTAATGTAAGTATTAACTTATCTCAGACAGATGGTTTGGTAAATGTATTATCTCGCCCTACATTATTGGTGCGTGATGGCGTTTCTGCCAATATTAACGTAGGTGACGATATACCTACCATAGGTAGTACTACAGATGACCCGCTTGACAGTACTGGAAGACAAACAACAACGATTGAATACCGCCAAACAGGTGTTAATTTAACAGTAACGCCAACAATCAATGCTCAAGGCACTGTGATAATGACTATTGATCAGAGTATTTCAAATGTATCTGATACAGATGGCTCAAGCAGCACCCCTGCATTTTTTGAGCGAACATTAAAAACAGAAGTTGTAGCTGGTAATGGGCAGACTGTGATGTTAGGTGGTTTGATCAGCGAAACTAAATCTAACGGGGCTTCATCAGTGCCATTCTTTGGTACTATCCCTGTGTTAGGGCACCTTTTTAGAACGGACAGTAGCTCAACGGATAAAACAGAATTAGTGATTTTAGTTACGCCAAAAATAGTACAAAATACCGAAGACTGGCAGCGTGTTAAAGAAAGCTTTATTAAAGGTCTAGAAAATCTTAAGTTTTAATGTTTTTTTTAACGAATAATTACTTGAAAAATGACCAGTTAAACGATAATTTAGCTATGTTCAGTGAAAGTTAACTTACGTATTTAAAAAAGCGGTAATAAAACTATAACTGTACGTGCTTTAACAGGCTTACTTAAAATTTCTTAAGTAACTTTTGTCATAAAAATGTTGGTATTGCATGTTACAATACTCAGAAGCTTAAAAACTGAGCCATCAGCATGCAAACGAACAAATTAAATTAAGAGGGTTGGCTAATAATAAATGCCTATTTTAGTTTCTATATTGTACTAAAATGTGTGAAAATACTTTACTTGTTCATAAAGTGTGCATGTAAGGTTAATTACTTGACAAGTTTATTGTTAACCCTTAAATTTAGCTTGATCTGGCAAAACTCCAGCCAGAACAATAAAAAATCTTGGTGTATTGCCTTCATTAACAATACATCAGTTTCATGAAACTAGGAGAATGGAAATAATGAAACTATTCAAAAAAGCGCTTTTAGCTACTGCTGTAGTAGGTGCAATGGGTGCACAAGCGGCAACTATCTCAAGCACGCCACTTAAACTTTCTGCTGAAGGTGTTGCTTTAAAAGTTACTCCAACAGCTGGTAAGCTTACTTTTGACATCGTTGTAGATAAAGATCACCCATCTTCATCAGTTATCACGCTTAAATTCGACAAAAATGTTGAGTTAGGCACGTTAACTGGCGGTGCAGTAACTCAAGGTGTTGGTTCAGGTACGGCTTATGCTGGCGATGTAGGTTTTGACTACGGTACTGGTAGCTTCACATTTGATGACGTTAAAGTTACAAATGGTGATGCTTCTAAAGGTGAACTAGATTCAATCTCTTTCAAAGTTAACCTTGGTAACCCACTTACAGCTAACTCTGCGTTCCGCGTTGTTTTAGGTAATCACCAATATGATGCAACTCCAGGCGCTGGCGTAAACAAAGTTATCGTTAAAGGTGCATCAACGCTTAGCTATGTTTCTAACAAAGCTGACAAGACTCAAATCGAAACAGGTACTGGTGTAATTGCAACTGAGCAAACTCAGTTCGGTTTCTCTGTTGACACTAAACTTGACGGTTTAATCAAGCGTGACCAACTTTCTCGTTTTGTAGGTGCTAACGGTACTGCAGTAGATACAGACACTGTTAAATACACATTTGAAAACGATGAGTCTTTAGGTCTTGCATTAACAGGTGTTGAAGCAAACATCCGTTTCAACGGTAACTTCAAAGGTGTTGTATCACCAATCGCTGCTGGTGATTTAGGTACTGACGCTGATTCAGTAGTAATGAGCACTGGTACTACTCCAGTTGCTATTGCTGTAAACGATGCATACGCTTACCAAGATGGTTCTGCAACTGCTGCAGGTGAGAAAGATAAGTATGTAAATACTATCACTTTCCAAAATCAAAGCACTACTGATATCCCAGTAACTGGTGATGTTGATGCTTCTGTAACAGTTACTAGCGTAACTAACGCAGGTGTTACACTACCTACTGGTGGTTACAGCGCGTTTTCTAAAGTAGCTGCTGGTGAGTGGGCTGTTGACGCAACTATCATCAATGTTCCTTACCTTCCGGTAAATGCTCCTAACACTGATACTTTCATCCACTTCGCTAACGAAACGGATAAAGAAGTAGATGTTATCGTTACTGCTATCGATAACAACGGTAAAGAGTACGGCCCAATGAACCTTGGTGCTAAACTAGCTGCTAACACTGTAACTAAGATCTCTGAGCCAGCAATGGATACTCTATTTGGTCTTAAAGGTGTTGCTACTAAACTAAGCGTTACTTTCAACATCGACGCAGATAAAGGCGACGTAAACGCTTACGCAGTTAGCCAAAACGACAAAGGTCGTACAGAAGTTTCTACTTCACAACAACGTGGTAACTAATATTAGTTAGTAAACTACTTTGTAAAAACCCGGCTTAGGCCGGGTTTTTTTATAATTAAATTTATATAAAGACAACGATTAAAAAATTATTAGGAACAAAAGTTGTAAAATTGTGTCCATTTAAGACACTTAAATTTTTCTAGGATCTAATTGAGCATTGCAGCAAACGGTGAAGGTAACTAAAATATCTTGAAGCTGTAATTTCAGTTGACAGAAAAGTTGTTGTCTTAAGTAAATTAAATAAAGGTAAAGCATGAAATTTAAAACAGTATTTTTAGCATCAAGCTTATTTTTTGCAGGGATCCACTCAAGCTTTTTACAAGCATCAACGCCATTAATTCAGTCACAGCAAGGAAGTGAAGCTTGTAACTTTGATATTAAGTTTTCATCAGAGCCAAAAGAAAAACAGCAAACATTAAATATCAGTACCGGTGTAGACTTAAACTTAAAACAGTTTGTTTCGATTAAACAAATTAAAGCTGCGAACATTGCGAGTAATGTAACCTGTCAGCAACTCGTAGGTCAAAAGTACACAGGTTCAAAAGAAGAATGGCAAGGCTTTGTGAAAAATGCCTTACAAGGCTTAATTAACTCAGGCTTTAAAGACTTACAATTTACTCGTGTGGGTCAGGATGATGCTGTCTACGAAGGTGACCTTGAAAATATGGAATATAGCTTCACTGGAACTATAAATAAGAATAAACAAATTATCCATAACTTAGCGGTGTTAGATAAAAGTAACAATCAGGTTGTTATTATTTCAGTGAGTGGAAATGAAAGAGTGGCGGATGAAATTAAAGAAGAGTACACCAATTTAGTTAAATCATTCAGCTTATAAAGTGAATCTTTTTATAGGTAGACGTGATAAAGCTAAGCGTCTACCTTAATTTTATACCTAATCTAACTGTAGATCTCTTTTGCTCGTAAGTAATTCTCTGTTTCAAAGCGACATAGATGTTTAATTCTTTGTTCAATATGTGGCTCATTTAAATAATTTTGAAGAGTGCTTTTTACTATTTGTTTATTGCTTTCTAAATGACTTTCAGTGGTGTTGTGGTTACCAATATGTATTGCTTTACCTGTAAGCGATTTAACTCCTTGGCTAAATTTATCTAGCTCATCAAGAAAACCGACCAAATTATAGCTTGCCAGGTTTGCAATAAATTCAGCTTGAATAGCTTTCGCATCTGCTTCATCTGAAGCAAATCGGCCTGTTACACACATGCTCGTTACATTAGCCATTTGCCACCCGCGTCGGTGAGATAATATAGCATCTACTTCTTGAGTAAGGTTATCAGTAGAAAGGTTGTTAGGCGACATGATAGGTAAAGAGTTAGTCAATTTATTATAAACATAGTTAGATTTAAAACGGCTTACAGGTTCACGTAATACGGTAAGAAAATGATATTGTTTTGCAAACTGATCCAACAATTGTTTGTTGGTGGTTACATGCCCACTTATGTATTGCCAGTTCTGCGCTAGGTGGTAAGCAAGTAAACCAGATAATTGCTTCGCATGGTGGTCGCTAAATTCACTAATACTATCTAGATCGTTTATTTCACGGTTCATGCCTGCTAGGCTCATCGCAATAGCACCCTCGCGGCTAAATCTTGGTTGGCCAGCTACAGCAAACTGTTCTCGAAGGGCTAAATCAATCGATATACCACCTGACTTAGGAATATGTATAAAGCAAATTGACTTTGACTGAGTATCGGAACTTTTTGCAATGCGTCTCAAAGTAAGGTCATAACCAAATTGGTTAATTAGTTTTTTTATAGTGCTTTTCATAATGTACTTTTAAATTTTGGGCTAACTTTATTAAGATAAAGGGTGAATTTAGCATCGATTGGTGAAGTATTTTGGCATAACTGCGGGTTTTGTTATTTATAAACAAAAAGCCATAGCTTGCTACCATATAAGAGATAAGTGTTGCCCAAGCAGCACCTATTCCATGGTATTTTGGAATTAAAACCAAATTGAGTAACACATTAATTACAGCGCCAGCAACATTTGACACCAAACTATATTTATAAAGTTTTTCTATAATGAGCCATTTGGAAAGAACAGCCCTCTGAAAAATAAAGACGCTAGCAAATATATGGATACTCAGAATAGCTGCACTAGCACGATATGATTCGCCATAAATTAGTGTTATTAATTGTTTGGAAAAGAACCAAAGAAAAATGCTCAATGTTAGTGCTATTAATGTAAGTACAACAATCAATTGTTGTAGAGTGACTTCGTAGGCATGGTAAGCCTTAAATCTCGTGTGACTTAACTGAGCTGTATATACGTTTGCAATTAATACAGGGAAAACATACCAAAACTCCGATAGTTTAGCGGCCGCAGCATAATAAGCGACAGCTTCTGTGTTAACCAACTGCGCGAGCATTATTTGATCGACTTTTAAATAAAGTGCAGCAGCAATTCCAGAAAATAGAAGCCATTGACCTTTTTTATATAGAGCGAGGTGAGCACTTAACCTTGCTTTTCGTTTTATTTCTTTGTGGTGCCCTTGAGAAATATAAATAAAGTAATAGCAACAGCCAATAAAAACACTTTCTAAACCTTGAAGAAGAACTAAGCCTTGCAGGCTGGCAGAGTTAAGTATAGCGACAAGTTTCGCGACATTGATGAAAGTAATTATGATTAAGCGGACTCGGACAAGTGTAGTAACTTGTTTTTTTGCAATATAAAAAAATTCTAGTACGTATAAAAAAGTAAAACCTTGCATAGCAACAAGAAGGATAATGAGCTTTGATTGCTCATTAGCGATATCTAAAAAGTGCAGGCAAATGAGAGTAGTCACTAAAACAGAAAAGCAAGCGCCGAGTAAGCGTATACGCAATGCTGATTTTATGTAGTAATGACTATTTTTGGGGTGCTTCACCACATACTTAGTAACAACATTATTTAAACCCATAATACAAAGAGGGCTAAAAAGACCTGCAAATGAAATAATATACGAAAAGTCGCCAAAAAAAGTAGGTCCTGCTATACGGGCTAGCAGTACACTATTAAAAAAGCTGAGTCCTAGTAAAACTACCTTTTCTAAGATCAAAAATAGCGAATTTTTAACGTTTGAACTCATCACACGCTTTCATCGTTAAGTTAAACGCGTATCTTATCGTAAAATATAGAAATTGCACAGAACGCTTGAATGCATATTCATTGATGTATATGCTAACTGACTTTTCTTTTATATGGCTGGAAACCAATAGTGTTGATAGAGATTAAAGGTGTTCAATTTGTCAATAAAGGGGCAGAATTAATGCTTGCCTCAATTATTTCTCAGCTTGCAAAAGAATTGCCTAGTGCTGATATTTGCCTAGCACATAATAAAAATTCGCCTTATAAAAATCGAGCTAGAGTTGGCGCTTATCAAAAGATTAACTTAAGAAAAAATATCATTGATCTAAATGGTGTTTTTTATTTTTTTCCTCGTTTTATTCTTAATTATTTTAAAAACCGTTTTGGTATTGTGACAGAAGCGGATGTTGATGTTGTATTAGATGCATCAGGATTTAGTTATGGTGACCAATGGTCTGATGTAATTATTAAGCAAGTCGCAAATGAAGTA
Source organism: Pseudoalteromonas thalassia (assembly GCF_049257215.1). Taxonomy (NCBI): domain Bacteria; kingdom Pseudomonadati; phylum Pseudomonadota; class Gammaproteobacteria; order Alteromonadales; family Pseudoalteromonadaceae; genus Pseudoalteromonas; species Pseudoalteromonas thalassia. The sequence continues at coordinate 45,960 of NZ_JBMMUE010000017.1, read as the reverse complement.
TCGAGATTTAAAAAAAAGCGTAAACATTACATATTCATGCCGCAATCATTAGGGCCCTTTACACGAAAGAGCAATAGGCTTAGCGCAAAAAAAGCTTTCAAAAATGCCAGCTTGGTATTTGCTAGAGAGGAGCCTTCTTATAAGCATGTAATGGACCTTGTTAGCGAGTCTAGCCACATAGCTCAAGCACCTGATTTTACAAATTTACTTATTCCAACTGAGCTGAGCGAATATACAAAATATAAAGATCATATAATTATCATTCCAAACTCGAAAATGCAGAGTAATAAAAATAAAGATGACTGGTGGCGTGAGCATTACGTAGAGACGCTGGCATTTTTAGTTAATAAAGCTCAAGAAGCTAACGAAAAAGTTATAATCGTCAATCATAGTGGTTTTGAAGATGCCATCCTGTGCGATGAAATTAATCAATTAATTGCTAAGCCATGCGAAGTGATTGAGCCTAAAGATGCAAAAGGAGTAAAATATTTAATATCAAATGGGAAGTTAGTAATTTCCTCAAGGTTTCATGGCTGTGTAAGCTCTTTATCGCAAGGAGTTCCATGTATTGCAACCGGTTGGAGTCATAAATATCAAGAGCTTTTTAATGAGTATGAAGTTTCGGATATGCTAATAGCCTCAGGCATTACAAATGAGCAGCTAAGTACTTTACTTAACATAACTTTAAAGCAATTAGAACAGAAAAAAAGTGGCCTAGAAAAGTACATTATTTCATATAAGCAAAAAAGTGAAAAAATGTGGTTGCAAGTATTTGATATTTTAAAGTAATTGCTTACTTACTACTTCAAGAGCTAGTTAAGTTGTCATATGGAAATTAGTCAATCTTGAGCATTTACTGTTAAATTAGATGCTATGCATTCTTTTTACCTGTTTGTGTAGCTTTGTTCCTTACTTAAATTTTTAGGATTAATAAATGAAAGGGTTTTATATAAATACTTGCCCTCCAAATATTCCACAAGTATTCCAAGAGTCACTATCTTCAAAACAAATAAGTGACCAATGTATTGCCGTATATAAGCAAGACTTTGAGTTATCAGCTAACAACTTAAATATGGTAGGTTGGTTTATATATGATGGAAAACTAAATAACATAGAAGATCTTTCAAATGATCTTGAAAAAGTTGGTTTTCAAGCTCTAGATAATATTGAATTTGGTGTGTATTCAGGTGTTTTCTATTCAAGTGACGAAAGCTACTTCTTTCAAGACAATTTTGGCTTAAATTTTCACTACTTACATATAAATGAAAGCGAAATTATTATCGCTCCAACAATAAAAGCAATTGAAGATAGTGCTCAGTTAAAAGTATCAACTTTACATGAGTCCTTTTTAAGTAAAAGAGGGCATTTGTTTGGGTCTTGCACTAAATATCAAAAAGTAACCTGCTTACCTCTTGGAGCTATCGTTGCATTAAGTAGTGGTGAGATTGTTAAACAAAAAAAAATATCAGAAATAATTAGAACAACTCAAAGTAGCCTTGAATGCATACCAAGCATGACAAGAAGTTTAATTGATAAAATACCAGAAGAAAGTAGAAGTTTGGCTTTATCAGGTGGTTTTGACTCACGGTTAATTCTTAGTCAAAGTAAAATGAAAAGTGGATACTGTTATGGTCCCGAGAGTAGTGCGGATAGACCAATTGCAAGGCAGTTTAAAGGTGATTTTGATAATTTTCATGAATTTGAATTTGATCTGAACCCAGCATCTGAAACAGAGGCTCAGGTTTTTTCAGATTTAGTGGAGTCACCAGAGCAGTATAATGACGCACAATTTATAAATGCATATCATACAGCATTCAAACTAACCAAAGAATCTGATTTCTTCTTTGATGGCTATCTAGGGGATGTATTTCAACGAGGGACTTATCTTTATTTCCCCGGAGTTTTAGGAGAGCTGTACCGCTTTTTTCCTTCGTTATATAAAATTTTACCATTCAATGCGAAGCAATTGCTTAAAAGACGTTACTCTAACTTGAACAAAGAAGAGTTTACAGCTTTATATGAAAGTTTTTGTTGCGAAACACAAGATCTTAATCTTTCAGATTATAACAAAGTAATTTTGTATGAGGCATTTTTCGCTAGGGGACGCAGGTATATATCAAGAGGTGCATTAAGTATAAATGGTTGTTTTAAAGAAGTAATACCAGTTTTTATGCATCCTTCACTTCAATCTATTTTTGCAGCACAGAACTATCATGATGCGGTTTCTTTTAAAAATATAAAAAAGATATGGAAAGAAGTTGACTTGAACTATAAAACAAAGAAATTTGAAAATGGATATAGTCTTAATACTCCCAGTTTTATGATGCCCAAGCTTGCCTTGTTATATCGTTTACTAATTCATTTTGTTCCAGGCTTCCAAAATTATTCAACTTCTAATAAAAAGTAACTTTAACTAAGTGCATAATGCACAAATTTGTTATTCCCAATTGTTACAATATTACAGTGCCGCTACATGTTTTAAGATAAGTGCTATTATACTAACTGTAGCGGCAGGTCAGGTTGTGTTTTGGCTCATTTTATTTAAAGAAAATGTTTAGCAACAATGAGTAGATAGGCAAATCGTTGAATGTTGAGCATTAATACTCTCCGTTTTAATTTGTTACAATAGCTGTTTGTAAACCAATTGTTATTGTAATCAAATGTAAGGAATTTGGTGGTAAATGTAATTTTTATGTTCATTATTTGATTTTTCTATATATATCAGTATGTTATTTTTTTTGAAGATATGCTTTTTATTCTTTTTTAATTTTTCTTTTTGTGCAAACCGCGTATAATCAACACGTTTTGGATCGTCGTTGGGCGTATTAAGTTTATTTATGTTTAATAAGGCTAATTTTTGTGATACTTGATATCTTAGGACTATTTTTGTGTTCATTCATGAGCCTTTTCGTTTTTAGAAAGTTTGCAATCTACATAAACTTAGTTGACCAGCCTAATGAAAGAAAACATCATACTGGTGCGGTTCCATTAGTTGGTGGACTTGCTATTTTCATTGTTGTATTCAGTTATTTAATTGTTTTTTCTGAAACAATCTCTTCATCAGCTTTATACCTATTCTGTGCCGGAACACTGTTAATTGTTGGTGTTCTTGATGATTTATTCGATATTAGCTTTCGAGTTCGACTTGTAATTCAAGTAGTCATTTCATGTTTAATGATGTTTGTTGGTGAGCTAACGTTGAATAATGCAGGACAGTTAATAGGTCCATTTGATTTAGAGTTTTCTTACTTCTGTTATCTTTTTACAGTTGTTGCGGTTGTAGGAGCAATAAATGCTTTTAATATGGTAGATGGCATTGACGGGCTTTTGGGGGCGTTGGCAACCGTTACTTTCACATCTTTGGCAATCCTATTTTATTTGAATAATCAAAAGTCTCTGGCTGTTTTTAGCACAGTGATTGTTGTTACAACAATTCCTTATATTTTAATGAATCTAGGCTTCCCTCTAGGGCAACGATTTAAAGTTTTTATGGGTGATGCAGGTAGTACCGTTATAGGTTTTACTGTTATTTGGCTTTTATTGGAAGGTTCTCAGCCAGAACAAAATTCAGCTTTTAGTGCTGTAACAGCATTGTGGCTTGCTGCTGTGCCAATTATCGATGCGGTATCTACTATTGCAAGACGAGTTAGAAAAGGACAGTCACCATTTCAACCTGATCGTGAGCACCTTCATCATATATTGCTAAGGTTGGGTTTTTCGAGTCGACAAGCGCTGTTTGTGATATGTACAGCTTCTGCTTTGTTAGCTGCGGTTGGTATTATTGCACATATATACCAAGTGCCTGATTATATAATGTTTTATTTATTCATAGCCTTAACGCTGGCATATTATTTTTGTATGTTAAGAATATGGCGCATCAGTGTTCACGTTAGAAAATTTATAAAAAAAATAAATAGTAAATAAAGTGGCACTTCACTTCATTAATAACCTTTTGAACTAAATGGAAGTAAATTTTGAGCTCAGTAAAACACGAAACGAATCAAAACGATGAAATTAAGCTTTCTCACCTTTTTGAGATCTTGTGGAACTACAAAATCTTTATCGTTTTGTTTACTCTGTTATGTTCAGTAGCCACTGTCTTTTACGCAATTAATAAACCTAATGTATATACTGCCAGAGGAATTTACATGCCTAAATCTGATGGCGGTGCGGGTGGTTTAGCAAAGTTAGCTGGTCAATTTGGTGGTTTAGCAAGCTTAGCAGGTGTTAACCTTGGCGGCAGTGGCGAAAGTAAAACGGATGTTGCGATAGAGCTATTATCCTCGCGTTACTTTTTGCAGTCTTTCATTGAAAAGCATGACTTAGTTGTGCCTTTGTTAGCAGTGACTAAGTGGGATGAACAGTCAGACAAGCTTGTTTATAATCATGAGCTCTATGACCCACAACAAAAAAAGTGGGTTAGAGAAGCACCTCCGGGAAAAAACGTAATTCCTACCTCATGGGAAGCATACGAATATCTTAAAAAAAGCATCAATGTAGAATATGAGTCAAAAAAGGGATTAGTGAAAATCTCTTTAGTTTATTATTCTCCTAAACTTGCTGCTGAATGGTTAGAGCTTTTAGTTAAAGATATGAACGAGTTTTGGAAGCAAAAAAAGCTAGATGAAACTAAGCGCCATATTGATTTACTAACGAGTAAGGCCGATAAAACTCAAGTGGCAGAAATCAAAGAGGTCTTTTTTACTTTGATTGCTGAACAAACGAAATCTAACTTATTAGCTCAAGCAACAGACGAATCTATGTTTGAGACTGTCGCAGAGGTTATTGTACCAGAAGAGAAATCTGCACCGAGTCGCGCATTATTATGCATTATAGGCTTTATTTTTAGTGGTTTTTTTGCCTGTGTTGTGTCACTTATTATGGGATTTTCGAAAAAGCGTCAGCAACAGCTAAACGGTTAGAAAATGAAGGATATAACACTCGGAAGCTATCATAACTTTTTGTCAGAACTGGCAGTTATGATGATGTCTTTTTATATTTTAGCTGATATGCTTTCTGGTTTTTCAATCATTTATCTTGGTGTAGATATTAAAGCATCATTAATTTATAAAATGCCTCTGCTAATTTTGATATTAGCTTTAATTGCCCGAAGTAATATTAACCTATTCAATTTATTGCTATTATTTATTCTTATCATGTTTGTCGGTCCATTCTTTCAGTTTCTGGACCATGCACGTGCAGATTTTTTTATAGCTGATTTCTCAACTGCGATAAAAATACTAATGCCAATCTGCATTTTCTTCTTATACCGAGAGTGGTACAAGAAGCAGCCCAAGTTTGCTATTGAAAGTACTCATAAAATTTTAACTTGCTGTTTTTTCATCCTAAGCATGAACTTCATGCTTGGGGTGCTTGGTTTTGGTAAAAGCACTTACGATTTTGGTAATGGGACTACCGCAGGTACAACAGGGGTGATAATGGCGGGTAATGAGCTAGGTGGGGCCTTTCTTGTAGCTTATACCTATATGCTTCATAGATTCTGGAATGAGCGAGGTATCTTTTGGTATGTATTGCTATCATTTTTTACAATCTTTTGTGGTGTTACTGTATCTACCAAAACCACAATTCTTGCAGCAATAATTATTGTATTTCTAGTGCCAATTGTTAATGAGCGAGAGAGGCTTTATCGCTTAACCCTATTAAAGTTAAAAATTTTTGCACCGATCATAATATTAATAATAGCAATTGTAATTATGATCATTGATCTTCTGCAAACTTTAGGACTATATGACCGCTTTATTTGGCTTTATAACAAGGGTGGCTTGCTTGGAATGTTACTGTCTGGTCGTGAAGTTATGGTTGCACAAAATTTTGAAATAGTTCAACAAAATAGCAACCTCTTTGAGCAGCTATTTGGTCAAGGTGAGGCTATTTCATTGAAACGAGTCGATGGTTCAGCTACGACTGAGGTTGATGGGGTAGATGTATTTATTTTCTTTGGCATATTTAGCTTCTTATTTGTATTAAGCTTTTATGTTTATACTTTTTACAAGGCTCATCAACAGACATTATCCAGGACTAATTATTTCGCTCCCTTTGTTTTTTTAGCAAGCTTCATTTTGTTAATTCTTTCGCAGCTAAGTGGGCATATTTGGGGCTCTGGAACGGTAGGAATTTTAATGGGAGTCATGCTTGGCTCTATTAATAACACTGAAAAGCAAAAGTTATGAAACCAAGTTTCTAATTTTATTTTCTTAAGGTGTTATAATTCATTTTTGCTATCACAACCATTAAAGTAACAGTGATGGATATGATTATTTTTGAAGTAGGTAACGTTACTTCAATTAGATATAAATAAGTTTAGGATTAAAAGATGAATCTAGTTGTTCTGACTGGGCGTTATCCATCAACAGATAGCCCTTACAGCCATATGTTTGTACATACTCGCTCAAAACAATATATTGCTCAAGGACACACCGTAACAGCGCTTGTGCCAAGTGAAAAAGAAGAAAAATACACAATAGATGGTGTAAATGTAATTCTTGGCCCTGTAAACAAGTTAATAAAATATCTTGCGAACGTTGATCGCGTCATGATTCACTTATTATTGCATCGCTTTTCAAAGGCAATTGATGCAAGTGTGCTTTATCGATACGTGCTTGATCATAAGCTACCTACTTTGTTCTTCATACATGGTGTTGAAGTGCAAACAATCTGGAATGATAGACGTGATGATATATCTTGGTTAGCTCCTAAGAGTATAGCTCGCTGGCTATATCGTGATTGTTATTTGATCAAAAAGATGCAAAAAACCTTAGCAGAATTTGTTGAGTCAGATATACCAGCAAAATTTATAACGCCTTCAGATTGGATGCTACAAGAAGCAATAAATAATACCGGAGTAGACTTACGCCAAAAGTCATTGGTTATAGCAAATGGTATTGATACTGAAAACTTCAAATTTACTGAGCGTTGGGCTGATAGAGAAAAGCTTCTTAGTATTAGACCTCTAAATTACCGAGGAAAATATGCAGTTGATTTAGTGTTAGAAACAGCACGTCGTATGCCTGGAAATATTCAAACCGCACTTTACGGCAAAGGCCCAGATGAGGATAAAATTAAGTCAGTAATTTCAGAGCAAAATTTATCAGACAGACTTACATTAAACTCTCGTTTTTTACAACCTGTAGAAATTCCATCTGTGCATCAACAGGCTGGTATATATTTAGGTGTTACTAGAATGGATGCCCAAGGGGTATCTATGTGTGAAGCTATGTCTTCAGGATTACCTACAGTATCTTTTTCTACTTGTGCTATCCCTGAGTTTATAGAGCACAATAAAACGGGCTTACTAGCCAAACCATATGATATGGATGAATATTGTTCTCTAGTTAATGAACTTATAGAAAATAGAGAACTATTTGAAAAAATTGCATGGAGTGCTCATCAGTCAATGGTTGCGATCGATATTCGCAAAACCTCAGAACAAGAGCTTAGCGCTAAGCTAGATTAATACCATGTCTTTAGATTTTTCAATTTGTACACCTGTATACAACAGAGCCCATCTATTACCAAGGTTATATGAGAGCCTAAAATCGAGCTGTTCAGAGGGAATTTCGTTTGAATGGCTCATTGTCGATGACGGCAGTATTGATGATATTCAAAGCTTCATAAAAGAAGTTGAGTCTGAGGGGCTTTTAGATTATCGATATATCAGAAAAGAAAACCAGGGGAAGCATTCATGTATGAATGTGTTCTTTAAAGAGGCCAAAGGTGAACTTACATTAATTCTTGACTCTGATGACTTGTTAGCTCCAAACGCGCTTAAAGAAGCTAATAAAATATGGAAACAGATCGGTAAACAAGAGAAGTTTGCTGGGATTGTAGGTTTGTGTATTGATTTAGCTACGCAAAAGCCTAGCGCGCAAGAGTTTCCTAAAGACCCTATGGAATCGACGATCTTAGAGAATGCATATAAATATAATATGAAAGGGGATCGTTGTGATTTCATCAGAACATCTTTATTGAAGGGCAAAGCTTTCCCTGTATACAGTGACGAAAAATTTATGCCCGAAGCTGTAATAACAACAGCGTTTGATGCAGATAAAAAGTATTATTGCACAAATTCAGCTTTTAAAATTATTGAGTATCAAGCAGATGGCTTAACCAATAGCTATGATAAGCTTGCGATGAGAAATCCTAAAGGCATGTGTTTACGGTTTCAGCTAATCCTCGAAAATATCAACTTAATAAAGCTGCCATCGGGCAAGAATAAGCTAAAGTTTTACGGTAATTATATGCGTTATTTATGCCACCGCGACGGGGTAGTAAAAGCGTTAGTTGAATACTGTAAGATACCCAAGTTTTTCTTGTTGAATTGGTTTATAGGTGCGCCTGTCGGAAGCGTTATGTACGTGAAAGATAAATTAATGAAGGGCAGTTAATGGCACTGTTTTGGGGGTACTTCTCTCGCTTTTCTAGCCTAGCGAGTAGCTTAATTATTATGCCATTTGCTTTAGCAAATTTTACTGAAGCAGAGTTTTCTCTTTGGATGATTTTTGTTGCCTTCTATGGGCTAATTGTTGTTTTTGACTTTGGCTTAAGTAGTACCTTTTCACGCCAAATGAACTATGTGCTATGTGGTGCGCAAACACTAGAAAAGCAAGGCGTTAGCGGTGAGTTTGACATGTCAAATATCAACTATGCTCTTTTCTCTACGGTTATTGACAGCGCAAAGTTCATCTTTTTAATTATTGCTGTATTAACCACACTCATATTAGCGATTGCGTATTTCTTCTATCTAGAAACCGTGGCATCTAACTCAGGTTTAAATATTCAATATGAGTGGTTACTTTATAGTGCTGCGGTTGTTATTAATATATTTTGCCTTTTGTACAATGCACTGTTTTTTGGAACTAACAACGTTGCCAGCATTTATAAAGTAACAAGCTACAATAATATTGCATTTTTTATTGTGGCCATTTCGATGATCTTAAATGGTTACACCTTAATAGCAATTGCAGTAGCAAGGGTTGTATCCGCATTTGTTTACTTTGTAGCTTCTAAGTATGAAATCAATAAATATAAGATGCTGCAAGGGTACCAATCAGTTAACTTTGATCAAGTAAAACCAACACTGTTTAAAATTTTACCTAATGCTAGCCGTATAGGCATAGTATCGTTAGGTAACTTTATGCTTACTAAAATATCAATATTAATTATTGCTTACTATTTCAGTGCATCAGACTCGGCAACATATTCATTGGCATTAAACCTATTCACCATATTAAGTGCCGTAAGTTTATTGTATATGACCGTTGTTACGCCTTCTTTAAACCGTGCTATGCAAGAGAAGAGCTATCAAACAGTTAAACGCTTACAGGGTCGTGTTAGGCTAGTATCAATGTTAATGGTTATGTTGGGGTGTATAGGTATTAGTATTATTGGACCACTTTTACTAAAGTTGATTGGTTCAGAAACAAGTTTACCAGAGCTACCATCATTACTATTTTTTAGTTTAATGATCTTATTAGATGTTAATAGACAGATTTCAATGAACTTTATTGCGGCTAATAACCATGTGCCATTCTCAAAAGCTATCGTGCTTTCGGGGTGTATCACTTTATTAGCAACCATTGCACTGTTTGAACTAGGGTATCAGCACTTCATACTACCAATAATTATTCAAATAATTGTTCAGTCAGCTTTTAATAATTGGTATTGGACTGTTGTAGAAAAGCGCACTCTAAAGGAAATGGCTGTAAATGCAGCATAATGGCATAGGTTTTAATCTTTTGTGAAAGCTTAAAGTAACTTTAAGCTTTCACAAATTTGCTTTGCTTTTGTAAACTCGCATTTTTTATATGGAGTAGGTGTAAAAGTTTTAGCTTGTTTAATTTTATCTATCACTTCACAAGGGTTATAACAGCCAAGGCCATAGCCGTTAGTGTCAACAAAGCGGACTAAATCTTGCTGATGAGGATCAAGGCGTTCAGTGTTTTGAACTACAATTATTTTTTTACCCATTTCCAGTAAGTTATAAACGCTTCCTGCACCAGCATGAGTAATTACTAAGTCAGCTTGTTCATAATATTTATGAATATCACTGACAAACTCGATTGTTGTCACTGATGGGTTTTTATATTCGCCATCAGCAATTTGAAAAATAGCATCATCTTCATCAGTCAACGCTTTTTCTATTTCAAAAAATAGCGAGTCGTAGCGGGTACTACCGACGGTTGCAAATATTTTCATAAACGGCCTGAATAAATTGCGTTAGGGTAAAGCGCGAGTAAGTCTTCGTTTTGTACAAAGAAAGTATCGGCAATCCGATACATCACTTTTCCAGTTAAAGAACGGCTATAGAAGCGCGACCACGATTCTAAAAAGATGACTTTTTTACCTAATAGCTTAAATATTAAAGCGGGCAAAATAACCATTCCTGGCCCTGTAGAAACAAGCCCAGTTACCTTGTAATTACGAGTGATTTGTATGCATTGCTTTGATGTTGTAAAAGCATTCTTTAGCAACTGAAATGGGGCTTTCCACTTGCTAAATTTATCTCTAGGCTCATTACACTCAAAGTGTTTTAGAGAATTAAAATTATCTTTTGTATCAGATATTGATACAAAATCGAATTCAGCATGCGTTTTCATTAAGGCTAAAAGCCTTTTCATTTGTTCTTTGTGACCACCACTTCCATAAATGATGAGCGTTACAGGTTTTTTTTCCAAAAAAGTCACCGTTGTAATTTAATTGGGGCGATTATAATAAAGGCCTGCCAGTATTTCTATTATTTATAAAAAGTAGCTACTTCAGTATGTAGTCAATGATGACTTTGGTTAGTCTTGTAGGATCATAGTTTTCTATGACCTCTTTTTTACCGGCAGAATCAAATTGCTCAATATTGTTTGCCATAGTTTGAATCGCCGAGCACAAATGTTCTTTGTTGTGAGTATCGATAGTGATTCCAACATGGGGTTTAACAATATCGGCAACAGGACCGTTATTAAAAGCAACAATAGGTAAGCCCAAACTCATCGCTTCAATAAATACAACACCAAAAGAATCATAGATAGAAGGCAAACAAAAAATATCAGCACTCTGTAAAGCCTTAGTTTTATTTGAGTCAGCCAACCAACCTAAAAACTCAACACGGTCAGCAACCCCTAAGTTTTCAGACAGAGAAACAAGTTGGTTCTTAAGTGGTCCATCGCCAATCACCTTTAGTTTTACATTAGGTAAATCTGGCAGTGTTTTAATAACTAAATCAAGCCCTTTCCCTTCAATGAAACGAGCCATTGATACAAGAGTTACATTGTTTTTATCAAATTGTTTTTGAGGAGCCGGTTCGTGTGCATGTTCAAAAAGCTTATAAGCTAAAGGGTTAGCAACAACAAGAGTGTCTTTTACAAGCCCTTTTTCTTCTAAAAGAGTTTTCCACCAAGGAGTAACAACTACTACTTTATTGGCAGGTAAAAGAAAAACCTTAAGCGCCCACATACCAAACTTGCTGTTAGTATATTGGTATAGAGTAGGTGAGTGAAAGTGAATAATCACTTCGCCGCCAAGTGCTTTTACAGTCAGTGCTACAATAAACTTACGAGTCATTGAAAACCATGGGCCACAATGAAGCCAATAAATCCGGCGGCGCTTAATATTTTTTAGTGAACTAAAAATAAGCTTAAACCAAGCATTAACAAAATAAAGTATGGTGCCTTTACTATCGTTGTGAGTATTGATCCGTTCGAAAGGTTGCCCTAACTTTAAAAAAGCTTCTTCAAAAGCTTTTAAAACTGTACTTATACCGCCTTTTGTTTCTGTTGAATGCGTACCGACGATATATATTAAAGGGTTTCTCATTTTAAAAGCCTGTTACGAAAATGAGCAAGAATAGGTAAATTGCTGGATAAAAAATAACGCATTTTCTTTACCTGAAGGCCACAAAAAAGCTGTTTAACAAATAAACTTAAAGGGTAGCGTTTCTTTTGTGCTACCAAAATCAAAAAAGAGAGGTTTTCTTTGTTACAGCGTGACATGTCTTGATGATGCTTTTTAATATACTGGTTGTAACCAGTCACTTTATTTTTAACAGTTGTGATACGGGTTTCTTCGTGGCCTTGATGCTGTATGTAAGAATAGCCTTTTAACATTTTTGCAGGGCCAAATTGCTTTATTAGTCGCGTCCATGTGTCGTAATCCTGGCAAGCTTTGAAAGAAGTATCAAAACCTTTTATCAATTTAAGTTTGTAAGTTTCAGTAAAAACTTGGTTTGTTGCATAGTTATAACTCAAGATTTTAGCGAGCGAGATTTCACCTCCGCCAGCATCAATCACTTTACCTTTTTTGCCATAAAACCATAACACGCCATGGGATAAAAAGGCGTAGTTTGGATCATAGTTACTAACAAGCGACTCTAACCGGTGAGGTAAAAACTCATCGTCGTCATCAAGGCCTGTAATGTATTTACCTTCAGCTATATTAATCGCTTTATTTCTGGCTGCACACGCCCCAATGCTTGTTTGTTGATGAATTACTCGCACACGAGGTTCAATACTACTTAATTCGTCTAACCAGCTTTTTGTTTGCGCACTGTCAGTAGAACCATCATTAACTATTATTAGCTCAAAGTTAGTAAAGGTTTGATTTAAAACAGATTCAACTGCTCGCTTTAATAATGGCAAACGGTTCTTAGTGGGAAGGTATATTGATACTATTACATTTTTCTCTTCCACTATACTGCATGCCCATATTAATCAATTATTTTTCTACGCTTATGGTATCTGTATCAACTGTAAATATCAAAACACAGAACCATAAACAGATCGTTTTATATTAACATTATTCCGTAGTAGAATGCTGGAGTTTTTGCAGTAAAAAGTTAGATGACACGTTCAAGCACAAACAAAAGGCAAGCATTAATAATTTAGTCTCTTAAACCGATCGCAACTTTTGAATCGATCTTAAGGAAAACAATGAAAGTATTAACAGTATTTGGTACCCGCCCCGAAGCAATTAAAATGGCGCCGCTAGTTCTTGCGCTTGAAAACGATGCAAGAATTGAAGCAAAAGTGTGTGTAACAGCGCAACACCGAGAAATGCTTGACCAAGTATTGGATCTTTTTCAAATTACGCCTGATTATGATTTAAACATAATGAAAGCAGGCCAAGACCTATACGACATCACCAGTAAAATTTTACTCGGTTTACGTGATGTGCTTGATGAGTTTAAACCAGATTGGGTGCTTGTTCATGGTGATACAACCACTACATTTGCAGCATCAATGGCCGCTTTTTACAAGCAAATTAAAGTAGGGCACGTAGAAGCAGGTTTACGTACAGGTAATTTATATAGCCCATGGCCAGAAGAAGCAAACCGCACATTAACGGGCGTATTAACAGCAAAGCATTTTGCCCCTACGCAAGCATCTGCCGATAATTTATTACGTGAACACGTATCAAAAAACGCTATTTTTGTAACGGGTAACACGGTAATAGATGCATTACTACAAGTTAAAAATAACGTATTGCCAAAAGACGATGTACAGCAGCAGCTAACTGACAAGTTCGCCGAAATTTTAGATAAACCTTATGTACTCATCACAGGTCATCGTCGCGAAAGCTTTGGAGGTGGGTTTGAGCGAATTTGCCAATCAATTTCGTCGCTGGCCTCAAAATACCCTGACTATAACTTTGTATATCCTGTGCACTTAAACCCAAATGTACAAGAACCGGTTAAACGCTTGCTGGCAGATAAAAGCAATGTAAAGCTTATCGATCCGCAAGACTACTTACCTTTTGTATTTTTAATGAATCAAGCGTATTTAATTTTAACAGACTCAGGTGGCGTACAAGAAGAAGCGCCAAGTTTAGGCAAACCTGTGTTAGTGATGCGTGATACAACAGAACGGCCAGAAGCGGTAGTTGCAGGTACCGTTAAGTTAGTAGGCACAGACATCGATAAAATTATAAACGCGGTGAGTGAGCTGATTGAAAATAAAGAAACATACAAAGAAATGAGCTTTGCACATAACCCTTATGGCGATGGAAAAGCATGCGAGCGCATTATTGAAGGGCTATTTACTAATTAAATAACCTACACCTACCTACAATAGGTTAAGAGCTTAGCTATTTCCTATGTAAGACAAGGCTTGCTTGTGAGCATAACTATTTATGCTTACAAGCATTTTCTAATACTCTTTTATTTAAACCGCTTTTAGAAACAACCCCAAGCTTGAAATATACAGACTTGCCTGTATAATGCGCCCTACTTAAGGATGTTCCAATGTAAATGGATAGTAATGCAAAGTTGCTAAATTACGAATAATCAAGTCAGTTATGTCATCGACTTTAATTACTTCTTAAAAGAACTCCATAGAAATTTTAAAAGCTTTACTACTAAAGTGCTTTAAAAAGCTGCCTTAGCTGCATTTTTCAAGTGAATAGTACTGTCATGCTTTTGTATATAAATAGATGTGTTTAGCCTTGATTCAAGGCCTTGTTAACTTGCGTATAACAAGCCGTCATGCTTTAATTGATCAGCTTTAAAATAAGTAAGTGTAAACTTATATAATAATCTTTTAGGAAGAAGAATGGCGTTCAAATTTAAACTCCTTGCAGCAACTTTATCTCTCCTCTCTGTAAGTGCATGTACAATCATACCGGGTAGTCATTACGAAGGTATTGATTCAGGCGCTCAAGTAGAAAACTTAGAAAAAGACCTCGAAAAAGTCAATATTCAAGTTATTGATTCTTCTTTAATAAACATTCAAAAACGCGAAGTTAAACAGGTTAATACAACCAACCGAAAAGGCATTGATACATCTGATTATCAATACCGCTTAGGGGTGGGTGATGTACTAACCATTGGTGTATGGGATCATCCAGAGTTAACTATTCCTGCAGCTGTACAACGTACAGCCGAGTTTGATGGTTTTCGTGTAGCAGAAGATGGCACAATAACTTACGCATACGCACCTAAAATACCAGCAGCAGGCCGCACTGTTGCAGAAGTACGCGCTGACTTGGTAAAGCGCTTAAGCCGCGTAATCGAAAACCCGCAAGTTGACATAAAAATAGTTGGCTTTAGAAGTCAAAAAACTTATGTAACAGGCGAAGTAGAAAACCCAGGTGTATACCCAATTACAGAAATTCCACTCACAATTATAGACGTATTAAACAACGCAGGTGGTATTACTGATCGTGCTGACTGGCGAGAAGTAACTTATACGTCGGGTAACAAAACAGAAATAATCCGCCTTGATGACTTTTACAGCCATGGTGATATTTCGCAAAACCGTTTATTAAAACATGGCGATATTGTGCATGTTAGCCGTAACGACAAACACCAAGTGTATGTATTGGGTGATGTAATTAAAGCAGGCACGGTAGATATTGACCGCTATGGCTTAAACCTAGCTCAAGCATTAAGCGATACGGGCGGTATTAGAGAAGCAACCGCTGACGCAAACGGTATTTTTGTATTACGTAAGCGCGATTTAGCCAAAGATGGCGTAATTGCAGACGTATACCAATTACACGCTAAAAATGTAGCAGCACTGGTATTAGCAGAGCAATTTGAGTTAAAGCCGCACGATATCGTGTACGTAACTTCTGCACCGCTTGCACGCTGGAACCGCGTAATAAGCTTATTGTTACCGTCTATTTCTACGGTTGACAGAATTAATGACGTAGCCAATACAAACTAAGGATAAGTATGTTTGACTCAGTATTAGTAGTGTGTGCTGGCAATATTTGCCGTAGCCCAACTGCCGAGTATGTACTTA
Organism: Pseudoalteromonas thalassia; assembly: GCF_049257215.1. Taxonomy (NCBI): domain Bacteria; kingdom Pseudomonadati; phylum Pseudomonadota; class Gammaproteobacteria; order Alteromonadales; family Pseudoalteromonadaceae; genus Pseudoalteromonas; species Pseudoalteromonas thalassia. The sequence continues at coordinate 30,214 of NZ_JBMMUE010000017.1, read as the reverse complement.
AAAGTAAGTTAGAAAACAAAGGGATTACTGTTACTTCGGCTGGTTTAACTGCATTAGAAGGTAAGCCAGCCGATGCCACTGCTCAGCAAATTGCTGAGCAGTATGGTATTAACATGGCAGAGCACCGTGGCCAACAAATAAATTCAGCATTAGTACAGCACAACAGCGTTATTTTGGTGATGGAACAGCGTCATTTAACTGACTTGTGCACACGTTACCCTCAAGCAAGAGGTAAAACGTTTTTGTTAGGCAAATGGCTAAACGACACCGAGATCCCCGACCCATATCGTCAGAGCTTAGAAGCATTTACCCATGTTTATGAGCTAATCGACAGCGCTTGTAGCGCTTGGCAAAAGTATTTATAAGGAAACTGCATTAATGAATGCTCAGCCTTCAACGCTAAATAATAGTAACCGAACAACACAAACTAGCCAGCAAGAGTCGCAAGAAATAGATTTAATATCGCTACTGGGCGCTTTGCTCGACCGTAAATTTTTTATTATGGCCATTACTGGCGTGTTTATGGTACTGGGTGTTATTTATGCTTTGTATGCAGCGCCTGTTTACCAAGCCACTGCCATGATACAGGTAGAAGACAACAGCGCCACAGTACCGGGCTTTGATGACATGAGCGGTATGTTCGAAAGTACCTCGGCCGCAGTAACCGAAATAGAGCTTTTAAAATCGCGCTCTGTTATTGGCGAGGCAGTCGATAAACTAAACCTAGATACGGTAGTTAAACCTAAACTATTCCCACTAATAGGTAACCGCGCATACCGTAGCTTTAAACCAAGCTCACCGGGTGAGCTAGCTAAGCCGAGTTTTGGTGCAAGTTCGTATGCATGGGGTGGTGAGAGCATTGATGTATTTAGGTTTGATGTACCTAGCTTTAATATTGGTACTGAATTTGTTGTGGTAGCACAACAAAATAACCAATTGGCACTATTAAACGAAGCTGGCGAAACAGTATTAACTGGGCAAGTAGGGCAAGAGCTTTCTAACGGTATTATTGAGCTAACTGTACGTAGCTTAAATGCACGCCCAGGTACCGAGTTTATTATTACTAAACGTGATCGTTTAAATACCATTTTAGATTTACAAGCAACTATAGGTGCCAGTGAAAAGGGTAAAGATTCTGGCATTATTAACTTAACCTTACAAGATACCGATTTTAGTTATGCTGAAAGAGTGCTTGAGCAGGTGGCTGGGATATATGTGCGCCGCAATGTTGAGCGTAATAGTGCAGAGGCACAAAAGTCACTTGAGTTTTTAGAAGTGCAATTACCTGAGGTTAAAAAACAACTTGAGTATGCCGAAAAGCGCTTTAACGATTACCAAATTAAACAGCAATCAGTAAACATAACGCTAGAAACGCAAGGCGTGCTTGATCAAATTGTTCAGCTAGAAACAAAACTACAAGAGCTAGAATTACAACGCTTAGAGCTGAGTCGTAAATTTAAAAAAGGCCACCCTGCATACCAAGGCATACTTGAGCAAATTAAAGCAGTAAAAAAACAAAAAGATGACCTAACAAGCGAAGTAACTAACTTACCTTCTACACAGCAAGAGTTATTGCGATTAACCCGTGATGTAGAAGTAAGCAACCAAATTTACACTATGCTACTGGCTAAAACTCAAGAGCTCGATATTGTGCGTGCCGGTACTGTAGGTAATGTTCGTATTATTGACCACGCAGAAGTAAATACATCAAAACCGGTTAAGCCTAAAAAAGCGCTAATAGCGGTTATGGCCACTATGTTGGGTGGTATACTTGCAGTGGCGATTGTATTGGTACAAAAAGCGTTACATAAAGGTATTGAAGACCCAAGCGAAATTGAAAGTTTAGGGCTGCCAGTTTATGCCAGTGTGCCGTATTCAGACCACCAAGATCAGTTAGTATCGTTTGGTAAACTTAAAAACCGAAAAGCCACCCAAGCCAATACCATATTGGCGGTTGAAAACCCTGCTGACTTAGCAATAGAGGCACTACGTAGCCTTCGTACCAGCTTGCATTTTGCGATGATGGAGGCAAAAAACAACGTCATTGCAATATCGGGCCCAAGCCCTGGCGTGGGTAAGTCATTTATATCGGTTAATCTAGCAACCGTGTTGGCACAGAGTGATAAGAAGGTACTAATAATTGATGCCGATATGCGTAAAGGTTACTTACAAAAAGCCTTTAACGAAAAATGGGAAAACGGCTTAAGTGACTTTTTATCTGGCAGGTTAGAGCTTAAAAATGTAATTAAGCAAACCAAAGTACCAAATTTACATTTAATAACTCGTGGCCAAGTACCACCAAACCCATCTGAGCTATTAATGCATGAGCGCTTCTCAAAGCTGGTTGAGACTATTAAAGAGCATTATGACTTAATAATTATAGATACACCGCCTATTTTAGCAGTAACAGACCCAGCAATAGTGAGTGCACATGCTGGTAGCACTCTACTTGTTACCCGTTTTGGGCAAAACCATGTACGTGAGTTAGAGCTAACCCGCAACCGATTTGAGCAAAATGGTATTGATGTTAAAGGTGTTGTATTTAACGGTATACTCAAAAAAGCCAGTAATGCGTATGGATATTATGGTTACTACAATTACGAGTATAAATCGGCAAAATAATATTGTTAAGAGTGTTTTTATTCTGTAAAAAGCATTATAAATTTAATAGTTAAAATAGATTATTTCAAAATAGGTAAAGTATCTGAGCTAATTTTAAAAAGGCAGAGATACTTCAATATAGAAATTACAAGTTGTAAGGCTTTGCAAAATAGCCTTCACACGGAAAATACAAAGTACAAAAGGCTTTTATTGTGAAAATTTTAGTAACCGGTGGTGCTGGTTTTATTGGTAGTGCTGTTGTCAGGCATATCCTTTCAAATACTGAAGATAGCGTAATTAATGTCGATGCCTTAACCTACGCAGGCAATCTTCAATCACTTCCTGGTGCAGACAATTCTGAACGATATTTTTTTGAGCACGTGAATATATGTGATCGTGCTGAACTTGACCGTGTTTTTTCAATTCATAAACCTGATGCAGTAATGCACTTAGCAGCTGAGAGCCATGTAGATCGCTCAATTACAGGGCCTGCTGAGTTTATCCAAACAAATATTGTGGGAACTTACAATCTATTAGAAGCAGCACGTGAATATTGGAATTCATTAAATGGTGGCTCTAAAAAAATGTTTAGGTTTCATCATATTTCTACAGATGAAGTATATGGTGACTTACCACATCCTGATGAACTAGAAAGTGGTGCTTTAGGTGAGTGTTTACCTCTATTTACAGAGCAAACCTCATACGCTCCAAGCAGCCCTTATTCAGCAAGTAAAGCATCAAGTGATCACCTAGTTCGTGCTTGGTTACGCACTTATGGTTTCCCAACCATAGTGACTAATTGCTCTAACAACTATGGGCCGTACCATTTCCCAGAGAAGCTGATTCCACTAGTGATTTTAAACGCTTTGGAAGGTAAATCTCTACCTATATATGGTAAAGGTGATCAAATTCGTGATTGGCTTTATGTAGAAGATCATGCTCGAGCATTATACAAAGTTTTGACTGAAGGTAAGGTGGGTGAAACCTACAATATCGGCGGCCACAATGAAAAACAAAACTTAGAGGTTGTGCAAGCAATCTGCTCTATCTTAGATACTTTAGTACCCAAAGAAAATAAATACGCTGAGCTAATTACTTATGTAGCAGACCGACCAGGCCATGATAGGCGTTATGCTATTGACTCATCTAAAATACAAAGAGAACTTGGTTGGACACCTAACGAGACATTTGAAACTGGTTTAAAGAAAACTGTTCAGTGGTTCTTAGAAAATCAAAAGTGGTGTGAAAATGTTCAAAATGGTTCTTATCAGCGAGAGCGCTTAGGCGAAATCGAATAATTAAAGGAGGAGTACCTTGTGAAAGGAATAATCTTAGCAGGCGGATCAGGCTCACGCTTGTACCCAATTACTCTTGGTGTGTCTAAGCAGTTACTACCTATTTACGATAAGCCTATGATTTATTATCCATTATCGGTATTAATGCTAGCGGGTATACGTGAAGTTTTAATTATTACTACCCCAGAAGATAGCGATTCTTTCAAACGCTTATTAGGTGATGGTTCTCAATTTGGTATTGAAATAACTTATACGGTACAGCCTAGCCCCGATGGTTTAGCTCAAGCCTTTGTACTAGGTGAAGAATTTATTGGTAACGATGATGTATGTTTAGTCCTTGGTGATAATATATTTTATGGTCAAAGTTTTACACCTAAACTTAAACATGCGGTTGAAAATGCTAAAAATGGTAATGGTGCTACTGTTTTTGGATATCAAGTAAAAGATCCTGAACGTTTTGGTGTAGTCGAATTTGACCAAAATAAAAAAGCACTTTCAATCGAAGAAAAACCCAATAAACCTAAATCCAGCTATGCAGTTACCGGGCTCTATTTCTATGATAACAGTGTTGTTGGTATTGCTAAATCAATAAAACCTTCAGCGAGGGGGGAGATTGAAATTACTTGTGTTAACAATGCTTACCTTGAAAAACAACAACTAAATGTAGAAATGTTAGGACGTGGCTTTGCGTGGTTAGATACTGGTACACACGAAAGCTTATTAGAAGCGGCTCAATTTGTTGAGACTATTGAAAAACGCCAGGGTTATAAAATAGCGTGTTTAGAAGAAATTGCTTTTAATCAAGGTTGGATAACACAAGAACAAGTAGAAAAATTAATTAAACCATTGGCTAAAAATGGTTATGGGCAATATTTAATGGATTTAATTAGAGATTAATTATGGCAATTTCATTAAACAGTCCTTTAACGCCCGATCTAAATAAACTAACTAATTATCTATCGCAGGTAAATGAAAGTGGTTGGTATACAAATTTTGGGCCGTTGCATCAGTTGTTAACTGAGCGTCTAGAAGAGTATTTAGGTGTTGAAAACTTATTACTTGTGTCAAATGGCACTTTAGCTATTCAGGTAGCTTGTAAAGCTTTAAATATCAACTCTGCTATTACTACCCCTTTTAGTTTTGTCGCAACAACTAGCTCTTTGTTGTGGCAAGGTATTGAAACTGCGTTTAGTGATATTGATGCAAAGAGTTATAACCTGTGCCCTAAAACGCTTGATAAAGCGCTGATGCAAGTTGATCATTATGATGGCATTGTAGCAACCCATGTTTATGGTAACCCTTGTGATGTAGAGTCACTTGCAAAAGTAGCTCACAAGTATAATAAAAAAATAGTATACGATGCAGCACATGCCTTTGCTGTAAATATTAAAAACAAATCTGTTTTAAACTTTGGTGATGCGAGTACGTTAAGTTTTCATGCCACTAAAGTGTTTCATACGGTAGAAGGTGGAGCTATTGTTTTTAAACATAAAGCTGATTATGAAAAAGCTAAAAAGCTGATTAATTTTGGTATTCAAGCTGGCGGTAAGTTAGGTGAACCTGGTATTAATGCTAAGCTTAATGAATACCAATGTGCCGTAGGCCTAACATTATTAGAGCAAATAGATTCAGTGCTTGAACATAGAGCATATTTATTTGAACTGTATCGCAATAAGCTAAAAGATATAGTAGAGCTACCTAAATGGCATATGGATGCTAGTGTAAATGGCGCTTATATGCCAATTTTTATTGGATGCGAAAAACAACAAACCGCAGTTTTAAACGCGTTAGCAGAACATAAGATTCAAAGTCGACGATATTTTACACCATCATTAGATTTGGCTTATCCACAACTAAAAAGTGATGGATGTAATAATAGCCAAAAGTTAGCAGGTGGGGTTATATGCTTGCCTTTGCATGGTTATATGGAAGCTAGTGATATAAACAGTGTAGTCAATGTTATTGAAATGACGCTGAAACAGAAAAACGATGAGAAAGTGACTACTATATGAGTGCTTGGATTAATTTAATTGATATTGTTGGTTACTTAGAATCACAAGGCTATGATTTCGAAGTGGAAGGTGAGATTGATAAGGTTAGAAATTTTGCCAGCATAAAATGTGTAGAACCAAATTGTATGTATTTTTTTACTGGAAAAAATCTACCTAGTAACATATCTCTTTCTATTGTGTTTGTATTAAAGTCTTACGCTAACCCGAGCCCAAATAATACTTTAATTAAAGTGGAACACCCTCAGTTGCTGTTTTATAAACTGATGAATGCTTACTATCCTAAGGTTTTAAAAGGGATTTCTAAAACAGCGGTTATATCTGAAAAAAGTATCTTACCAAACAATTTAGAAGTAGGTAATTTCGTCACTATTGGTAGTGCCAAGATTGGTGAAAATTCCATTATTGGCAGTAATGTAGTGATTCATGACAATGTTACCATTGGCGAGAATGTAGTGATTTCTGATAATACCGTCATAGGTGCTCCTGGTGTAGCATGGGTATGGGATCCTGCAACTGGAGAGCGTATTAGACAGCCTCAGATTGGGCACGTTTATATTGCTGATAATGTGTTTATTGGTAGTAATGTTACCATTGCAAGAGGCTCGGTGAATGAAACAACTAAGTTATTGTCAGGTACCGTGTTATCTCACGGTACGCAAGTGGGGCATGGTGTTCAGATTCACGAAAATGTTCATGTTGCAAACAATTGTGCTCTTGCTGGAAATGCAACTTTAGGGTTTGAATGCTTTTTAGGTGCAGGCGCTGTTGTATCTTCTCAAGTATCGATTGCTGCAAAAGTAATTGTTGGTGCTGGTGCAATAGTTTCAAAGAATATAGATGTTGAGGGTGTAACCTATATTGGGATGCCAGCACGTGCCATACCGAAACAAAATAGCTTAAATGGAGTACCGAATAGAAAATGATTCTCTTTCAATTTAAAGGTGATAGAAATTACCTTCACGGGACAGATACTTTCGATAAGATTAGTGAGTTGTTAACTAATGAGTTTATTACAGACATATCATTTCGGAAGACCACAGTTAAACAGTGTGTGATATCTGATCTGAAAATTAGCAATGTAGTCTCTGTTATAAAAACTAACATCAGGACATATTATCTTTGCGAATCGGATGAAAATATAACAGAGCGATACGATTTTGACGAGGATGCTCTGGTATCTAACGCTATTATAGATGATAAGGTAGTTTCAATGAATATGGATTCCAACTATTCATTCATTGAAAATATAGTTGCTTTAACCAAGTTACTTAATAATAATCTTGATAAACCCAAGTATGGTAAGTGGTTGTTTGGGCAATATAGGTCTCAAATAGACAATCGTAATTTTAGCGGGAAAATTGAAATTGAATCGGTAAAGCGCATTGCCGGAAAGTTTAGTGAAAACTTGATTTATTTAGATGGTAAGTTAGCTGGGAAAATCATGTTCATTGTGGGGCAAGTATGATCTATATAAAGGAAATTGGTACGTATATACCAAAACAAAAAATAAACAACTATACTAACGCTGAGCGCTTCTCAGAAACTAAAGAGTTTGTTGATTCAAAAATTGGTTCCGAAGAGCTACCACAAATTGCCGAGAATGAAAATACATCAGATATGGTTGTTAAAGCAGTTGAGGCGTTGTTAGAAAAGAGTCAACTCGGTAAAAATGAGATTGAAGCACTTGTTGTTGTTACCCAAAATGCTGATTTCGGTGGTTTGCCGCATTGTTCTGCGATTGCACATGGAAAACTTTTATTAAAGCCTAACGTATCTTGTTTTGATATCTCGTTGGGTTGCTCTGGTTACGTTTACGGCCTAAGTATCCTAAAAGCGCATATGATTGAAATGGGATTTAAAAACGCTATTTTAGTCACCGCCGACCCTTATTCAAAAATCATAAACAGAGAAGATAGAGTTACTTCACTTTTGTTTGGTGATGCAGCAACAGCTACTTTACTATCTACAGAGGGGGTTTTTTCAATTGAACGACCATTATTAAATACTGAAGGGAGTGGTGGAGAAGCACTCGTGAAAAAAGAACATCTTTTTATGAATGGACGACAAGTATTTAATTTTGCCGCTACTAAAGTACCAGCTCACATCACTGAGTATCTCACCCAATATTCATTAAATAAAGAAGATATTGATGCATTTATACTGCACCAAGGAAGTGCTTCTATTGTTGAAGTAATTTCAAGAAAACTGGGGCTAGAAAGTAAAAAAGCACCTCTAGATATAAGAAAGACAGGCAACACTGTCTCTTCGTCGATACCAATTCTGCTCGAACGATACATCCATGATAAAGAGGGTAATAATATTATTATTTCTGGTTTTGGCGTTGGTTTATCATGGGCAACAAATTTATTAAGGAGAAAAACATGTTAGATTTAAATGTATTAAACGATTCTTTAAAAGCAGCAGGTGTAACGTTAGAGGTTGACGTTAGTAATGCCCTAGAACAACCGTTCGAGGATGTGGGTGTAGACAGCTTAGATATGTTCAATCTGTTGTTAGAATTAGAAACAGCGACAGGAATTACTATTCCGGACGATGAACTTGATAAAATCACTAACTTCAAGCAACTTATGGATTTTTACAAATAAAGGGGCAATAATGTTACAAAAACTTGATGTTAATAAATTTCTTAGATTGGAGTCAGAGCGCCAAAAAGAAATTTTGTCGGGGATCAATGAGCTTTTAATGGATATAAGTGCTGAAGAGCGTGTAATTTGGGCGTTTGAAAACCTCGCTGGAAACCATGCACTGACATCAAGTTTTGGTATACAGGCAGCGGTTTGTCTGCATATGTATACAAGAGTAGAACCGAGCATTCCGGTTATATTTATTGATACTGGATATTTGTTTCCTGAAACATATCGATTTGCTGATGAGTTAAAGAAAAAATTAGGCCTAAATTTAAAAGTTTATCGTTCTGAGCTTTCCCCCAGTTGGCAGGAAGCATTACATGGTAAGCTTTGGGAGGCAGGCCTTGAGGGAATAACCAAGTTTAATCGACTGAATAAAGTTATTCCAATGGCTATGGCACTTAATGACTTGGAGCTGTCTGCATGGCATTCTGGGCTTCGTAGAGAGCAATCCGATACTAGAAAAAAATTGGACTTTTTATCTATCCAAGGTGAACAATTTAAGTTTTTACCAATTTTAGATTGGACTAAAGATGATGTAGATGCTTATTTAAGAGAGAATAACCTTGAATATCACCCTCTTTATTACAAAGGTTATTCTTCAGTTGGCGATATACACACGTCTTCTCCGGTTGAAGACGGACAAGAGGATCAGCAAACACGGTTTTTGGGGCTTAAGCGTGAGTGCGGTTTGCATGAAGATTATTTTAAGCGCTGATGTCAAATATAAAAACTAGTTTCTTATGGAGTGCGATAGAGCGCTTAGCTACTCAAATAATACAGCTAATAGTCATGTTATATTTAGCAAGGCTATTAGGGCCAGAAGCTTTTGGGTTGGTTGGCATGTTAGCTGTATTTATTGCGATAAGTCAGACCTTTGTTGATAGCGGTTTTTCTTCTGCGTTAATTAGGAATACAGAGCGAACTGAGGAAGATTTTTCAACAACATTCTATTTTAATATAGGTGTTGGTGTATTTTGTTATGCCATTTTATTTATTGTAGCGCCTTTTATCGCAAGATTTTTTGACCAGATTGAGTTAATTAGCTTACTGCGAGTTTTGGGTTTGACTGTAATTGTTAATAGCTTTGCAATTGTGCAACGAGTGAAGCTTACTATAGAAATGGACTTTAAAACCCAAGCTAAAGCTTCATTAATTAGTGTTTTTGTGAGTTGTGGGGCGGGAATATGGTTAGCTAACACAGGGTATGGTGTATGGGCACTGGTCGGGCAAACTATATCTAATGCATTGTGTAATGTGGTCTTACTCAATATTTATCTCAGATGGCTACCTACTACAGGATTTAGTAAAAGTTCATTCAATTATTTATTCGGTTTCGGCTCTAAGTTATTAGCTGCTGGCTTACTTGATACAATATTTAAAAATATCTATCAAATTGTGATAGGTAAACAGTTTAGTGCCAATCAAGTGGGGTTATTTTCGCAAGCTAACCAATTAGCAAGTGTGCCTGCAATCACACTTACTTCGGTGATACAACGAGTTACTTACCCTATGTTAAGTAATATGCAAAATGATATTGAGAAATTTGATAAAACATATTTGCTAACACTACGTATGGCTGCGGTATTTGTCTTTCCATTGATGGTTGGGTTAGGGCTTATTGCAACACCCTTAATTATTATTTTGTTAGGTGAAAAATGGTTACAAGCAGCTGAGTTATTGACCATCATCAGTGTGGCTGTGATGCTGTATCCTGTACATGCGATAAATTTGAATTTATTGAATGTAAAAGGGCGTTCAGATATATTTTTAAAGCTTGAAGTGATTAAAAAAACGCTATTGTTCTGTATTTTATGTATAACTATACCACTAGGTATTAAAGCTATTTGTATAGGTATGGTAATACAAACTTATATTGCATTTTTTATTAACTCTTTCTATGCGGGACAGTTTAGTAAACTCAATACAAGCAAGCAATTAAAAGCATTGTTACCTATTTGGATTGGAGTTTTTGCCTGTGCAGTAGTAACGCATGGTGTTTATCTTGTCATTTCATATAATATTGGCCAGGTTTTTTATATGCAACTGGTAGTAAATTTAAGTGTGCTGCCTTTGTTATATATATTTTTTATTCGATTAACACAGCGGGACTTATATAATATTACTGTGGCAACAATGTTTGGTAGAAATGTTGTTATTAAAAAGAATTGACTTAACTACGTGTTGATAACACATTTTATTTTTGTAAATAAATACGAGCCTTATTTCATTGCATGGAATAACTTTGGAGTAAATTAAGTGGCAAAACAGTTGTTTGATATTAATGCATTTAGAGCACAGCCATTACCAACAGAAGATGAAATAATAGCAAACTGGCAAGGTGATATTGATAAGCCAGTCGTAAGTGTATTATGCAACACATTTAATCAAAAAATGTACATTGAAGATGCATTCCGTGGCTTTTTAATACAAAAAACTGACTTTTCGTTTGAGGTGATCGTGCATGATGACGCTTCAACAGACGGTACTAGTGATATTGTTAAAAAATACGCTAGGCGTTACCCTAAAATTTTCAAACCAGTTATCCAAACAGTAAACCAATATTCGCAAGGTAAAAAGCCAAGCTTGCTAAGCTCTAAACATGCAAAAGGCGAATATTTTGCATTATGTGAAGGAGATGATTTTTGGGTAGATGATTCTAAGTTACAAAAACAACTACTAACTTTGATTAGTTCAAATGAAGTTGAGCTATGTTTTGGTTCGGCAATCGGACTAAATGGTAATGGTGAGTGTATAAAAATTGCTAATTATAGTGATAGCAGAAAGCATTTCAGCCTAGCCGAAGTTATACGTGGAGGAGGGGGGATGATGCCCACAGCCTCACTGCTTTTAAAAAGAACTGTATTTGATAATATACCTGGTTGGTTTAAGTTAGCACCTGTCGGTGATTATTACTTGCAAGTTTTAGCAAGTAAAAATGCAGGGGCTATATTTTTACCTGATACATTAATTGTATATAGAGTTGCAGCAAGTAATTCTTGGTCAGTCAATAGGTTTAAAAATCTAACCGCTGATAGTATTCTTCGTGAATACCAACAAAGGCTGTGGGCTATTGAAGCACTTTCAAACGAAGTGAATGATGTGTATCGCAACGATTTTGAGTATAAGATATCAATGTACCTATATGAGGGTTTAACTCTAAGCCTACGTATATCTAACAGGAATAATGTCGAATATTTTAGAAGTGAGATAAATGTTAATTCTCTTAGCTTTAAGAGGAAACTTATTCTTCTATTAACTAGGTTTCCGTTCTTTATTGACTTCTTTCCTTTTTTATATAAAAAGTTAATGCTAAGGTAATTCTATGGGGAACTTTAAAATAGCTAGCTCTTCGATTGTTATTTTTTGGACTTGTCTCACTCTGTGTATAATGCTGATAGAGCAGAGCGTTTTTTTTAAAATTATACTTTTTTATCTTAATTATTTTATGGTTCTTGCTTTTAATAAAAAAAATGCGCTTGATCCTAGGGTTTTTTTTCTTGGTTTCTTTGTTATATATTCAACATTCTATCCAATAAAAGTTATTCTTCTTGATTATTCATTAATCCCTATTAATTATTACTCTTTAAGTCTGTCTTTGAATTACTCCTTTTTCTTTTTTTTCTCGTGTTTGTTAGTTTTTGAACTGTTCTTAAAGCCTCATAATGGGGAACACTTTTATGATAGTGTATACAGCCTAAAACCTCCAGGCAATGAGACCCTGTTAAGGTACATAGCAATTTTTATTATACTTTTGCTATCATTCTCCATTTATAGCTCTGGTGCAACATCTAAGAGAGATGTACAGTCAGAAATTGGGGTTTTAGCATCGCTCGGTAATTTTTGTGCACTAATGTTGTTAGTGTTATTTTATCTAAATTTAGTTAGAAGTATTAAGTTTAAATTTTTCAATCAAGTAACAGTGTCTACATTCTTTATTTTACTTTTTTACATGTTGCTTACAGGGGAAAGAGATGTATTTTTCAGACTTTGCTTTTCACTTTTAGTGGTTTACTTTGCATATTCAAAAACATTAAACTTAAAAAAAATATTTTTAATATTTTTAGCTGTCGTAGTCTTAGTACCAATGTCTCAAGCTTTAAAGGCTATTTTAATTAACTCTGATGAATTGAGTGTAGGGACTGTCTCAACGGCTTTAATCTTCTCAAATGAATTTGTTTCAGCATCCAGGAATTTATATGCTTTGGTATATTTTGGGGTTGATTTTGGAGCATCTTACCTGCTAAATGATGTTGTTAGAGCTTTTATACCATCCTTGTTCTTTTCGGATGTTAATATCCATAGTACTGTATCATGGTTTCATAATGTCTACAGGCCTTCCAATGGTTTTGATGGCCAGTCAGGATGGGGCTTTACTATAGTAGGTAGTGGTTATCTATTAGGTGGTTACTTCGGTGTATTTCTTATTGCTATGTTGGTTAGCTTATCTCTTGTTTTTTTTTATAACCGCAAATACAAAAGCATACTCTGGTTTGTCTTTTACTTAATGTTGTTGATGACATCAATTTATACAATTAGAACTGATGTTGCAAATTTCTTATCACAATCTTACAAGTTGGGTGGAATATATATGTTATTTGTTCTTATTTCATCTTACCTTTATAGGCTGATAGGTGTATCTAAATAAAAAATCTAGATTTAAGTATCTATTAAGAATGATTAAAAGAGTTTTATTATGACTGGTCGTGATGTTTTTAGGTTGTTTGGTGTTGTATTTACATTTTTAAGTTTTATTATTAAGATTTTGCCAAGGTTCTTCCGCGTTTTTTTACTTAATTTATTTTCTTCTTTCCCAACGAATATTGGAGTTCTTATTAGGTTTTTACTTTTTAAAAGCCTAGCTAATAAGTGTGGTGATAACCTTTATATCGGTAGGTGGGTCATATTCAAAAACTTAGATAGAATAACTGTTGGTAGCAACGTAAGTATTCATGATTATTGCTATATTGATGCTAAAGGTGGTGTTGAAATAGGTAATGATGTTGCAATTGCTCACAATTGTAGTTTTATTTCTTTTGAACATAGTTTTAATAAAGTTAACATTCCAATTAAATACCAACCCCTAAAATTTAAAAAAATTTATATCGCCGATAATGTTTGGATTGGTTGTGGCGTTAGGGTCCTAGCAGGTACAATAATTGGAGAAAAAACTGTCATTGCAGCAAATTCAGTGACTAAGGGGGAATTGGAGGGGGAACGTATATATGCAGGTATACCAGCGAGGGTAATTAAAGATATATGAAAAAATTAGCTTTTATACATGACCATGAATTTATTTTTGATGGAAAGGATGCTTATTCTCCAGGTAAATTATCTACAAATTCTTTTGATAGATACTTAGATGTATTTGACCACATCACTATAGTTTCTAGGTATAAATTTTCAAGTAGGATTGACACACTATCAACCTATAATAAAGTGACAAACTCTAACATTGACTTTCGATGCTTTGAAAATCAATCAAAGTTTGTCAATCGCTTTATTTTGAGAGCTAAATTTAAAAATATGTTAAGGCAAATAATTAGGCATTTTGATGCTCTAGTTATCCGAGTCCCTAGCGAAATAGGTTTTCTTGCAAGTGAAATAGCTTTGGAGCTTGAGATCCCTTATGTATGTGAAGTAGTTGCTTGCCCATCTGATGCAATGGACGGTTTCAATTCTATTAAAGCAAAGTTATATAAAAGAATAATTGTTCAATCAATGAGGAAAGCTGTTCTGTTTTCTAGTGGGGCTCTATATGTGACACGTTACTTTCTCCAAGAGAGATATCCTACTAAAGGGTTTACATGTATTGCATCAAACGTTGAAATTAATGAACTTGGTCGTTGCAGAGAATACTCACAGAAAAGTCTGTATAAAATAGTTTTAACTGGAAACTTGGATAGTTTCCATAAAGGTTACAATATACTTTACCTAGCCTTAGAAGAACTTACTAAAAAGTTACCATTTAGTATTGAATTACACCTTGTTGGAAAAGGTAGCACTTTTATAAAAGATTTTAACTACACCAATATAAATGTTTTTTATCCTGGTGTTTTAGGACGAGTTAAACTTTTTGATTTACTCGATTTCTCTGATTTATATATACAGCCCAGTAATCAAGAAGGCTTACCTAGAGCAACCATTGAGGCTATGAGTCGCGGTTTACCTTGTATAGTAAGTAATGCAGGTGGGTTACCAGAGTTAGTTGACCCAAAATTTGTTCACTCAAAAAACTCACATATTGAGTTAGCAAGTAAAATATTGAGCATACTATCAAGTAAAGAAGACTACGAGTTAGCGTCTGCCTGTAATATTGAATTAGCTAAACAGTTTTTAACAAAAGATCTCAAAGCTCGAAGGTTAGATTTCTATAAAAAACTACGAGATATATGTTAATGAAGCGTCTTCTCTTTTTTGTAAATGTGGACTGGTTTTTTATATCTCACAGATTACCTATAGCTGAAAAAGCTCTCTGTGAAGGATATGAAGTTATAATTGCATGTCGGTTCACTATCCACAAGGCTGAATTAGAATCTATGGGCTTTAAGGTCATCCATGTATCATTTAATCGAAGTGGTGGTGGAATAACCTCTGAGGTAAAAACAGTTCGAGAAATTAAACAGATACTTGAAAAAGTTAAACCAGATGTTGTACATGCAATTACTATAAAGCCTGTGCTGTATACAGGTTTAGCTCTAAAAGCCATTAGTGCTAATGTACCATTTGTAGCGGCAATTTCTGGGCTTGGTTATGTTTTTACTGCTAATACTTTAAGAGCCAAAGTAACGAAAGTTATTGCCTCAGTTTTTTATAAAGTTGCTTTATCGCAAAAGATTAAGATAGTTATATTTCAAAATACTTCTGACGAAGCAATATTAACTGAAGTAACTAAATTGAAAATTGCTGATAAAGTTTTAATTAAGGGTTCTGGAGCTGATTTATCAGTCTACGACTTTAAACCTGAAAATGTAGGCCAAAGCCCCAAGGTTGTAATGGCTTGTCGTTTATTAAAGGAGAAAGGTGTTTATCAATTTATTGAGGCTGCGAGAATTGTTAAAGCAACTTACCCCAATATTGAATTTTTATTGGTAGGCACGCCAGATTTAGAAAACCCAAATACAGTAAAACAAGCTGAAATTGATAATTGGGTAAAAGAAGGCATAGTAAATTACCTTGGCCATAGAAATGACATTCCAGATGTTTTTTCAAGTTCTAATATTGTTTGCTTACCCTCTTTTTATGGTGAAGGGGTGCCAAAAGTTTTAATTGAAGCCGCTGCTTGCGGGAGGGCGATTGTGACAACCGATAATCCAGGTTGTAGAGATGCTGTTATCGAAGGTAAAACAGGGTTAACGGTGCCGGTGCGTGACTCCAGTAAGTTAGCTGAAGCAATCACTCAATTAATAGAAAATACTAATGTAAGATTAAATATGGGACAACAAGCTCGTAAATTTGCAGAGCAAGAGTTTGATGTGAATAGTGTTGTTGATAAACATTTAGAAATTTATAGCTCATTACTAGCAAGGATTGACTAATGATTGCTATAACAGGCTATACGGGTTTTGTTGGTAGTGCTTTATTGAAAGTGCTTGAATCGGACAATGTTTTGCTTTTAGGCCGCAAGGTTTTACCTGAATACCCTAACTTTAGCTATTTTGATTTGACTGATACTAAAAATCTTGAACTGCAAGATAGTTTGAGCGCAGTTGATGTGCTAATACACAGTGCTGCAAGAGTTCATATAATGAATGATAGTGCACTTGACCCGCACGCTGATTTTAAAGCTACAAATACACTTGGAACTATTAATTTAGCTAAACAAGCAGCTCAAGCTGGAGTTAAGCGTTTTATTTTTTTAAGCTCTATCAAAGTGAATGGCGAGAGCACAACGGATAAACAACCTTTTTCAGCTACTGACCAGTCTGCACCAGAAGATCCTTACGGTACATCAAAAGCAGAAGCTGAGCAGCAATTGTTAGAGCTAGGTAAAAAAACCGGTATGGAGATTGTTATAATCCGCCCGCCACTTGTATATGGTAAAGGTGTTAAAGCTAATTTTGCCTCATTAATGAATTTAGTTGGAAAAGGTTTTCCGCTACCATTTAGGCTGATAAAAAATAATAAACGAAGTTTAGTATCGGTTTATAATTTAGTTGATTTGATTCAAATTTGTATTGAGCACCCTAATGCAGCTAACCAGACTTTCTTAGTAAGTGATGATCTCGATTTATCTACAGCAGAAATGGTAGCGCTAATGGCAAAAGTACATAATAAGCGTAATCTAGCATTACCTGTACCTGTTTGGTGTTTTAAGTTAACTGGGAAACTTTTGGGTAAGCAGGCGGTGATTGATAGATTAACAGGTTCACTACAACTAGACATTACCCATACGAAAAAAACTTTAAACTGGACGCCACCATACTCTGTTGAACATGGTTTTAAATTAGCTGCCAAAAAATAAAATATGGAACTTTTTATGATACGTTTACTCGACTTTTTATTTGCCTTATTTGGTTTATTTTTTGCCCTGCCATTTTTAGTTGTTTTATACATTATTGGCTTGTTTGATACCGGCTCTCCTATTTTTATTCAAGAGCGTGTTGGCCGAAATAAAAAGCCTTTCACTTTGGTTAAGTTTAGAACAATGAAGGTTAATACTGCATCGGTAGCTAGCCATTTAGCAAGTACCGCATCTATCACGCCATTTGGTGGCTTTTTACGTAAAACAAAGTTAGACGAGCTACCACAACTGTGGAATGTTTTAAAAGGCGAAATGAGCTTGGTTGGCCCTCGCCCTGGGTTATTTAACCAAGAAGAGCTTACAGCGGCACGAGATGCTAAAAACGTTTTTGCAGTGCGACCAGGTATCACAGGCCTTGCTCAAGTAAACGAGATTGATATGTCGACTCCTGAATTACTGGCAAAAACTGACCGGGAGATGATAGATACACTTAACTTGAGTAACTACTTTAAGTACATACTCATGACTGTTACAGGTAGTGGCAGTGGTGATCGAGTTATTAAAAAGTAATGAGTTGAAATTGGATTAATTTAAGTTAAGGTTGCGTACATCATCTAAACTTCATTTTTTGTATGTACCTTATTTACGTATGGAACACATTGTTAAGACAATATTATGAATAAAAAAATCACTCACCTTAAAGCTTTAGAAGCTGAGGCTATACATATTATCAGGGAAGTGGCTGCTGAGTTTGACAACCCTGTTATGCTTTACTCAATAGGTAAAGATTCATCTGTTCTATTGCATTTAGCTCGTAAAGCATTTGCTCCAGGAAAAATCCCTTTCCCTCTACTTCATGTGGATTCTCACTGGAAATTTAAAGAGATGATTGAGTTTAGAGATCGCATTGCCAATGAGTATGGTTTTGATCTTATCGTCCACAAAAATATGGAAGGTGTCGAGGCCGGTGTAGGCCCGTTCACACATGGTAGCTCGAAGCATACAGATATAATGAAAACTCAAAGCTTAAAACAAGCTCTAAATAAAGGTAAATATGATGCTGCCTTTGGGGGAGCGCGCCGCGATGAAGAAAAGTCGCGAGCAAAGGAGCGAGTGTATTCATTTCGTGATAAAAATCACCGCTGGGATCCAAAAAATCAACGACCAGAGTTATGGAATATTTATAACTCAAAAGTTGAGAAAGGCGAGAGTATACGTGTTTTTCCTTTGAGTAATTGGACTGAGCTTGATATATGGCAATATATTTACTTAGAGAGTATTGAGATTGTACCTCTTTATTTAGCTAAAGAGCGCCCTATAGTTGAGCGTGATGGTATGCTAATTATGGTTGATGATGAACGCATGCCAATTAAAGATAAAAGCGAAATACAACATAAAATGGTTCGTTTTAGAACGCTTGGTTGTTATCCGCTTACAGGCGCTGTTGAGTCAGCAGCAACAACACTTCCAGAAATCATACAAGAGATGCTGTTAACCAAAACGTCAGAAAGACAGGGGCGTTTAATAGACCATGACTCGTCAGGCAGCATGGAAAAGAAAAAAATGGAAGGGTATTTTTAATGAGTCACGCATCTACGCTAATTGAATCGAATATTTTAGATTATCTTGATCAACACGAAAATAAAGAGTTGTTACGTTTTATTACTTGTGGCTCGGTTGATGATGGTAAAAGTACGCTAATTGGTCGCTTGTTACATGATTCAAAAATGATTTTTGAGGACCAACTAGCCGCTATAGAGAAAGACAGTAAAAAAAGCGGTACTACAGGTGATAAAGTAGATTTAGCATTATTGGTTGACGGATTACAGTCTGAACGCGAACAAGGCATCACTATAGACGTTGCTTATCGTTATTTTTCGACAGATAAACGTAAATTTATAATTGCAGATACTCCTGGACATGAGCAATATACAAGAAATATGGCCACAGGCGCATCGACTGCTGATTTAGCTATAATTTTAATTGATGCTCGATATGGTGTTCAAACACAGACTAAGCGACATAGCTTTATTGTATCATTGTTAGGAATAAAGCACGTTATTGTAGCAATCAATAAAATGGACCTTGTTGACTTCTCTGAACAAACATATAACGCTATTTGTGAAGATTATAAAAAACTAGCTGAATCTTTAAATATCCCAGATATCCACTTTGCACCAATTTCTGCTCTTAATGGTGATAATGTTGTAAATCAAAGCTCAAATATACCTTGGTATAAAGGTGGAACACTGATGTCTTTGTTAGAAGAAATATCTATTGAGTCAGCTGAAACCTTAGATGAATTTCGTTTTCCCGTGCAGTATGTGAACCGTCCAAATCTTAATTATCGTGGTTTTGCAGGAACAATTGCTTCGGGTAGTGTTTCTGTGGGTGATGAAATTAAAGTTTTACCATCTGGCAAGCAAAGTAAAATAAAAAGTATTGATACATTTGAAGGTTCAATTACTGAGGCTTGCGCTCCATTTGCAGTAACAATTACTACAGAAGACGAAATAGACATCAGCCGTGGTGATATGCTAGTTCACTTAAATAGCTCCGCTACACTAGCTGACCAAGTATCTGCACATATTGTATGGATGGACGAAAAAGTATTAGCGCCTAACAAAGAATACTTAATGAAGTTTGCAACAAAAGAAGTATCGGGTTTCGTTTCATCTATCAGCAATAAAATTGATGTTAATACTCTTGAGAAGGAAAGTGCAGAATCTTTAGAGCTTAATGAAATAGCCCTGTGTGAACTAAAATTAAATAACCAAGTTACTGTAGATCCATATGGCTTAAATCGTCAAACAGGTTCATTTATTATTATTGACCGTTTAACTAACGGAACTGTTGGTGCTGGCATGGTTGTAAATGCCACAAATAGTTTTAATACAAAACATCTTTTGAAAAAGCAATATACAGACGCAGAAATCCAGTTAAATAAATATATTAGAACTCATTACCCTGAGTGGAATGCAAAAGAAATAGGCTAGTAATATAAGTAAAGGGAACTTATGAATATTGAGCAATGCTTAATAGTTGCTATTTTCATAGCAACTATTATTTTTTTAGTTAAGTTTCAAAAGTTTCCTGAACGTGTTTTTGCCGCATCATGTTTGGCGTGCTTTGCGGCTAACTTAGTTTCAACTGAACAATTACTTACAAATGCTGTTAATCCAGGTTTAGTAACACTATTGCTCTTAGTTGTATGCGCATTTTCCTTTGAGCGTACCAGTTTTTTGCGAAAACTGGCTAATGTTTTATTTAATGGCTCTGTGTTTAAGTCTTACATTAGAACTTTGTTGGCAACAATTATAGCGTCAGGTTTTTTGAATAATACTGCGGTAGTTGCTACTTTAATTAGCCCAGTAAAAAACAATAAACTGATTGCTCCAACCAAACTTTTATTACCCCTTTCTTATGCCGCTATTTTGGGCGGCACTCTTACTTTAATTGGTACCTCAACTAACTTAATTGTTAACTCTATGTTGATTGAACGCGGTGCTGTGGGGTTTGATTTTTTTGACTTTTTACCAATAGGATTAGCTGCAGTTGGAGCTTGTGTAATAGTTATGGCGCTAACTATTAACCGATTAAAAGGCAAAGTAAGTAAAGTTGAGAGCACTAGCGATTACTTTGTAGAAGCTAAAGTAAGTGCAGGTTCACCATTAATAGGTAAAACAGTAGAGCAGAATGGCTTACGAAGTTTAGAAGCTCTGTTTTTGGTTGAGATAGTACGTGAAAAGCGCTTAATTTCGCCAATAGCACCCACACAAATTATCCGAGAAGGCGATAAGCTAATTTTTTCTGGCGATGTAACTAAGGTATTGGTGTTGCAACAATTTGAAGGTTTGAGCTTATTTGCTGAACAAGATGGCTTATTGCGTGATAACTTAACCGAAGTAGTTATTAAACCCGGTGCTGCGGTAGTTGGTAAAACATTAAAAACCGCTGGTTTTCGTGCTCGCTTTGATGCTGCGGTTGTTGCTGTGCGCCGTGAAGGTGAAAAGCTCTCGGGTAAGCTGGGTGATATCACTATTCAAAGTGGTGACTTTTTGATTCTCGCAGTCGGCCCCGACTTTGCTAAACGTACTAACTTAACTAAAAACTTTTATATACTTAGTGGTGTTAAAGCCGATAACATGCTTAAAGGGGCAAAAGAGCGTATTGTTACTTGGGGGTTTGTTACCACCATTGTGAGCTCTCTAATTTTTGATATTAGCTTATTAAAGAGCTTTATTTTTTATCTTGCCGTTCTGGTGGGATGCCGTTGTTTATCAATAAACGAAATTAAGCGGCGTTTTCCGCTAGAGCTTTGGCTTATTGTGATGAGTGCTTTAACTCTAGCTACAGCTCTAGATAACTCAGGGGTATCAACGTTAATAGCAGAGCAAGCCAAAGACTTACTTGCTGGGCAAAGTGTTTATATCGCCTTTGCTGGTGTATTTTTACTTACTCTATTATTTACTGAGTTAATAACCAATAACGCTGCTGCAGCGCTGACCTTTCCAATTGCATTTACCATTGCTCAAGGTTTAGGTGTTAGCTATTTGCCATTTGTACTAGCGGTTGCATTTGCCGCTAGTGGTAGCTTTATTAGCCCTTACGGTTATCAAACCAACTTAATGGTTTATAATGCCGGTAACTACAAGTTAAGCGATTTCATAAAGTTTGGCCTACCGATATCTATCACTTATAGTGTGGTCGTATTGGCCTTGATACCCGTATTTTTTCCGTTTTAAAAACGAGCACTATAGAGGTAAGATATCAGAGAAAAGAAGTCAGAAGGAACTGCGATGAATTTTGAAAAGTTAGATGTTTGGAAAAGAGCTGTTAAATTAAGTGCAGAAACTTATAAAACCACTTCTGAAATAAATGATTATGCTTTCAGGAGTCAATTAACACGTTCAGGCACTTTCAGTGCCAAGCAATATTGCTGAGGGTGTTTGTAGAGATAGCTTTAAAGAAAAGAGTCGCTTTATTGATATTGCTAGAGCTTCTTTAGCTGAAGCTAGAACTTAAATTTACATAGGTTTAGAGGTTGGTTATATAGGGCGTGAAGTCGCTTTAAGCTGGATTGCAGAGTCAAATGAGTTAGCTGCTATGTTGACAAGTTTAAAGATTCGCTTTGACTCTGAAATCTGAAATCTGAAATCTGAAATCTGAAATCAACCCTGAACCTCAAGAGGCAATATTACCATGAATATTGTATGGCACACTCAAACCGTTTCGCGTGCTGAAAAAGAACAACATAAAGGGCATAAGCCAGTATTACTTTGGTACACTGGGTTAAGTGGCTCAGGTAAGTCGACAATTGCTAACGCGGTTGAGGCAAAGTTATTTGAATTAGGTTGCCATACTTACCTGCTTGATGGTGACAATGTACGCATGGGCTTAAACAGAGGTCTTACTTTTACAGACGAAGACCGCATCGAGAATATTCGCCGTATTAGCGAAGTTGCCAAGCTGTTCGTTGATGCCGGTTTAATTGTATCAACCGCCTTTATTTCACCTTTTAAAGAAGACCGTGCCCGCTCTCGAAGTATGATGAAGCACGGTGAGTTTGTTGAGGTATTTATCGATACGCCATTAGAGGTTTGCGAACGCCGCGACCCGAAAGGTTTATACAAGAAAGCCCGTGCGGGGGAGATCCCTAATTTTACAGGTATTAGCTCAGCCTTTGATGTACCTGAGCAACCAGAGATTCATGTAAAAACAGCAGAACAAAGCCTTGAGCAAAGCGTTGAGCAAATTATTGGTTATTTATACGAAGCCGGAGTTATAGAAATTTAGAGGCTGAAATTTGACATCTAAGGTTTGATATCTAGCGTCTGTTTTCTGATATCTAACCTCTGAAGTTTAAAGCTCTAACATCTCTTACCTACTTTTTATTTTTTGAGATTTTATGAATTACGATATTTTTAACGGCGATGCAGATGGCATAATCGCACTTTTACAGTTACAGCTAGCGAACCCTGTTGATAGTGTAAAAGTAACCGGTGTTAAACGCGATATTCAATTATTAAAAAATCACTCCTAAAGCTGGCGACAATATTCGAGTGCTTGATATATCGATGGAAAAAAACATGCCAGAGCTGCGCTATGTGTTGGGGCGCGCGTTTTGTATGTTGACCATCATAAAACGGGAGATATTCCAAAACACGTTAACCTATTTGCACATATTAATTTATATGCGAATATGTGCACTAGTTTAATAGTAAGCGACCTTATCGATAAGCGATACCACTTATGGGCCATTACAGCAGCTTATGGTGATAACTTATTTGCTAAAGCTGTCCGTGAGGCTGATAAATTAAACCTTACAGAGCTTGAAAAGTCGCAGTTAAAAGCATTTGGCACTTACATTAATTACAATGGCTACGGCAGTGAAATTGCCGATTTACACTTTACTACAGAAGACTTGTTTAATGAGTTACTTAAATATGAGTCTCCTTTTGACTCAATTAACGATCTTGGGTTGGTTTATTATGTATTAGAAAGAGCCTACAAAGCAGATATGCAAAAAGCAGCATGTGCTGAAGTTATACATAATTGCGAGACAGCTAAAGTTATTTTACTTGAAGATGCGCCATGGGCTCGCCGTGTAAGTGGTGTATTAGTCAACGACCTTGCAAACAAATCACCAGATAAAACCCACGCAGTACTTATCTACAAAAATAAAGGGAGTTACACTGTGAGTGTTAGGGCGCCGCTAAATAACAAGCAAAATGCAGTTAATGTATGCAGCCATTTTGCTACTGGAGGTGGCCGGGTAGCTGCTGAAGCTATTAATAAACTACCAAAATAGTCAGTAAGTGAGCTGGTAAAGCTTTAACTTATTTCTATAAAAAAGCCGACGAAATCAATAGTTAATAAAAATGTATTGGTTTTTGGTGATTTTTACGTTCACTAGCTATATTATATGGATGTTTAATAATTATTAAGCTTTTGCTCAGTTAGGACAATTGATAATTCAAGCTTAATACAAAAGGGATTTCAAGTGGACAAAATAATAGACTCTATCTTTAACGCGCCTCGTTCTAAAAAGCGCGCTATAACACTCGTTTTTGACTCTTTTTTTATTTTTTCAGCCTTTTGGCTTGCCTTAGTTGTTCGGCTTGACAGCTTCGCCCCCTTGTATGTTCTTGAGTACTGGTTTGTACTTGGCTTATTGTTGCCTACCTCATTAATTGCTTTTGTTAACCTAGGTTTATACCGTGCGGTGCTGCGTTATATGAACGCCCAAGCATTGTGGGCGATTGTTATAGGTACTTTAATTGCTACAGTAGCACTGGTTATATTTTCGTTTTTTTTAGGGGTGATGATGCCCCGTTCGATGCCTTTTATTTTTGCTTGGCTTTGTTTATTAACAGTGGGTGGCTCTCGTATTGTAGTGCGCGCCATGATCGGCAAAATGGCCACATCAAATAAAGAGCAAGTTATTATTTATGGTGCAGGTTCATCAGGTAGACAATTAGCAACGGCGCTAGAGGCAGGCCCAGAGTACCATGTACGCGCTTTTATAGACGACGATGTAACAAAGCAAGGTTCAATAATTCAAGGTGTGCCTGTATATGCATTTAACGACATACATACTTTAATTGATAAGCGGAGTATTAGTAAAATATTGCTGGCTATGCCAAGTGAGAGTCGATCACGTCGTAAAGAGGTACTTGCGCAATTAGAACCCTTAGCAATACAAATACTGTCGATCCCGGGTATGGCCGATATTGTAGGTGGTAAAGCTAAACTATCTGAATTTAGAGAAGTCGAAATAGAAGACCTATTAGGCCGCGATTCGGTAGAGCCAAAACCTGAGCTAATGGCTGCTAATATAACAAATAAAGTTGTAATGGTAACAGGGGCTGGTGGTTCTATAGGCTCTGAGTTATGTAGGCAAATTATTAAGCAGCAACCTAAAAAGCTTATTTTGTTTGAGGTAAACGAGTTTGGCTTATACTCAATCGAAAAAGAGTTGTGTGAATATATTCAAGCGAATGAGCTTAATATTGAGCTTGTGCCAATTATGGGCTCTGTGCAGCGTATAAACCGCATTGAGACAGTAATGATCACCTTTGGTGTGCAAACTGTTTACCATGCTGCCGCTTATAAACATGTGCCTTTAGTTGAGCACAATGTGGTTGAAGGTGTACGTAATAACGTATTTGGTACCTATTACGCAGCTAAAGCAGCAATGAATGCTAAAGTTGAAACCTTTGTGCTTATATCTACCGATAAAGCTGTACGCCCAACCAATGTTATGGGGGCTACTAAGCGCATGGCTGAGTTATGTTTACAAGGGTTAGCGCAGAATAAAGGTAAGCAACATAATACCCGTTTTTGTATGGTGCGGTTTGGAAATGTACTTGGCTCTAGCGGCTCTGTAGTGCCATTGTTCCGTAGGCAAATTAAAGAGGGCGGGCCAATAACCTTAACTCATCAAGACATAACGCGCTTTTTTATGACCATTCCAGAGGCTGCTCAGTTAGTTATACAAGCTGGCGCTATGGGTAAAGGTGGCGATGTATTTGTGCTCGACATGGGCGAACCTGTAAAAATTAAAGATCTTGCTACAAAAATGATTCGCCTATCGGGTTTTGAGGTTAAAAACAGTGCCAACCCACATGGCGATATTGCAATAGAGTGCACAGGCTTACGCCCGGGCGAAAAGCTCTACGAAGAGCTGTTAATAGGCGATAACGTAGGCGAAACTTGTCACGAACGAATTATGACTGCCAACGAAGTAATGCTGCCTCTTGCCGAAATTAACGTATTTTTAGAAGCGTTTGACATTGCTTGCCATAATTTTGATCACGAAACAATTCGCCAGCTGTTATTAGATGCGCCTACTGGTTTTAACCCAACCGATGGTATTTGCGATTTAGTATGGACTGCTAAACAAAATAAAGAACAATCTACCACAAACGAGCCTCTAGAAAATAAAGTTGTTAACTTTAAAGGCTAGGCTTTGTGTAACGGATTAGTTTTGAATATTTATAACAAATGATAGTATTTATTGTTTATGCTTGGCTTTACTTATCTTAAGTTAGTGGCTTTGAGCTAAGCTATAAAGTTTTTGGAAGGATGATTTATAAATGAAAATAGCAGTAGTGGGTACTGGTTATGTTGGCCTGTCGAACGCAATGTTGCTTGCGCAGCATAACGAAGTAGTCGCCCTAGACATAGACGAACAAAAAGTTAGTTTATTACAAGACAAGCAATCACCGATTGTTGATAGCGAAATTAGCGATTTTTTAGTAAATAAACCGCTTAACTTCACTGCTACCACCAACAAAGAGTCAGCCCTTTTAAATGCTGAGTTTGTTGTAATTGCCACTCCGACAGACTACGACCCAGACACAAATTATTTTAACACTCGCTCTGTTGAGTCGGTAATTAGTGATGTATTAGCAACTAACCCAACAGCAACAATGGTGATTAAATCAACCGTACCAGTTGGTTACACTAAATCGGTTAAAGAGCAGTTTGGCACAGATAACATTATTTTCTCGCCTGAATTTTTGCGTGAAGGTAAAGCACTTTACGACAACTTGCACCCATCACGTATCATTGTGGGTGAACAAAGTGAGCGTGCAAAAACATTTGCAAATTTACTTGCTGAGGGTGCCGAAAAAACTGATATTGAGATTTTATTTACTGACTCAACAGAGGCTGAAGCTATTAAGTTATTTTCGAATACTTATTTAGCAATGCGTGTAGCTTACTTTAACGAGCTAGACAGCTACGCCGAAAGCCATGGCCTTGATGCAAAGCAAATCATTGAGGGCGTAGGGTTAGACCCACGCATAGGTAAGCACTATAACAACCCATCGTTTGGCTATGGCGGTTACTGTTTGCCTAAAGATACTAAGCAACTATTAGCTAACTACCAAGATGTACCCAACAATATGATCCGCGCGATTGTAGATGCCAACACGACCCGCAAAGATTTTATTGCCAACTCAATTATTAATCGCAAACCTAAGGTGGTTGGCATTTACCGTTTAGTGATGAAGTCGGGCTCTGATAACTTTAGAGCGTCTGCCATTCAAGGCATTATGAAACGCATTAAAGCTAAAGGTATTGAGGTAGTCGTTTACGAACCAACCTTTGAGGGCGAAGCATTTTTTAATTCGCGTGTAATTAAAAATCTTGATGAACTTAAAAAAATATCTGATGTAATTGTATCGAACCGTATGGCCGAAGAGTTACAAGATGTAGCTGACAGGGTTTATACCCGCGATTTGTTTGGTAGTGATTAAGGAAAAGGCGGTATCGTAGACGTGAAATTTATTTCGCGCGAAAATATTTGCGCACAGAGAAGTGACGAGAAGAGAATGAGGGTTTATAGATAAGCCTTCATCAGGTAGATATTCTAAAATAGCCAAATGAATTGGCGGCCGTAAGGTTGATCGTTTATAGGAATAAAATGAAATATTTAGTAACCGGAGCTGCGGGTTTTATTGGCGCAGCTACTTGCCAAAAATTATTAGCGCAAGGGCATACAGTAGTTGGTATTGATAACCTAAATGACTATTACGATGTAAATTTAAAACTAGCTCGCCTTGATCTTATTAAAAACAGCAGCAACTTTAGCTTTATCAAGCTTGATATTGCAGAGCGAACTGCAATGGCTGAACTATTTAAAAATGAGCAGTTTGAGCGTGTAATTCATTTAGCAGCACAAGCAGGCGTGCGTTACTCAATTGAAAACCCAGATGCTTATGCAGACTCAAACCTTGTTGGTCATTTAAATGTACTAGAAGGGTGTCGTCACAATAAGGTTGCGCATTTAGTTTATGCTTCGTCTAGTTCGGTATATGGCTTAAACGAAAAAACACCATTTGAAACAACCGACAGTGTTGACCACCCAGTTTCGTTTTATGCTGCGACTAAAAAAGCCAATGAGCTTATGGCTCATAGTTATTCGCACTTGTATAACTTGCCTACAACAGGCTTACGCTTTTTTACAGTTTATGGCCCATGGGGTCGTCCAGATATGGCGCCTTATATTTTTACTAAAAAAATTCTCGATGGCGATACTATCGATATTAATAACAATGGTGATATGTGGCGTGACTTTACTTATATCGACGATATTGTCGAAGGCGTAGTTCGCGCAGCAGAGGTAGTGCCGGAACGTGATGATAGCTGGAAAGTTGAAACAGGCTCACCGGCAACAAGCTCTGCCCCATTTAAGGTGTATAACATTGGCCACGGCAGCCCAATTAACTTAATGGACTTTATTAGTGCTATTGAAAGTGAGTTAGGCATAGAAGCTAAAAAGAACTTTCGTGAAATGCAAGCTGGTGACGTTTATAAAACCTATGCAGATACCCAAGACTTATTTGAAGCTACAGGTTACAAACCTGCTGTAGGTGTTGAGCAAGGTGTAGCAGAACTTATCAGTTGGTATAAAGAGTTTTATAACAAACAATAACCTCTTTTGGGCTGTAAATAGATTGGTTGAACCACAGAGGTCAAAGAGAGCACAGAGGAAGAACATTTAAGCTTTCAGCCGTCAGATATTAGCCGAATTGTGTTGTTTGTGGGTCATACAATGGTTGATGGAATGGTGTTGTATGTAAGACGCGCCAAGCAAGCATGGCGCCTACAGTTTAATATTTTATTTCTCTATGTAGCGCGAAGCGCCTCGGTGTACTCAGTGGTTCAAAGTGTTTTCCCGAAGAGATAAGTTTTTAGCTGAATGTGCATATTCGCTGCTGAGGTGATAGGCGACACTGTAGGCGTGAAATTTATTTCGCGTGAAGCTCTTGCTTGAACCACAGAAGTCACTGAGGAAAAGAAGGAGAGATTCAATATAGTGTTTCTGCCTCATAACCTCTTTATAAACATCAGTATTAACGAGTATTAAAATTAAAAATCATTCAGCTTGTATCTACTTTAGTACTGTTAGTTTGGTGTTATTGTAGATTAAATTATTAAATAAGGGACTAATTATGAAAGCAGTGATTCCAGTTGCGGGCCTTGGTACCCGTATGCTCCCAATGACTAAAGCAATCCCCAAGGAAATGTTACCTTTAGTTGATAAACCGCTTATTCAGTACATTGTTAATGAATGTGTTTTAGCTGGCATAAAAGAAATTGTGCTAGTTACGCACAGCTCTAAAAACGCTATTGAAAATCACTTTGATACTAGCTTTGAGTTAGAAGCAACGCTTGAAAAGCGTGTAAAGCGTACATTGCTAGAAGAAGTGCGCTCAATTTGCCCAGCAGATGTAACAATTATGCATGTTCGCCAAGGTGAAGCGAAAGGCTTGGGCCATGCGGTATTATGCGCAAAACCAATTGTAGGTGATGACGACTTTGTAGTGGTACTGCCAGATGTTATTTTAGATGGTTACACCGCAGACCAAAAAACTGAAAACATTGCCGCGATGATCGAGCGTTTTAACGATGTAAAAGCAAGCCAGATTATGCTTGAACCTGTACCGCAAGAAAGTGTTCATAAGTACGGTATTGCTGATATTGGCGGCGTTAAAATTAAAGCCGGCGAAAGCGCACCAATTAAAACTATGGTTGAAAAGCCAAAAGCGGAAGAAGCACCATCTAACTTAGCGGTAGTTGGCCGTTATGTTTTATCAAAAGCTATTTGGCCATTACTAGCTAAAACACCTGCTGGTGCGGGTGGCGAAATTCAGTTAACAGATGCGATTGACGAGCTTATGAAAACTGAGGTTGTTGAGGCGTTCCACATGAGTGGTCGCGCTCACGACTGTGGCGACAAACTAGGTTATTTAAAAGCGATTATAGAGTATGGTATCCGTGACGAAAAATTAGGCGGTGAGTTCTCTGAGTTTTTAAACGATATTGTTGCGCCTAAAGTGAGTCACTTAAAAGCGGTTTAACTAGTTTTTGAGTTTCTGAAATATTCAAACGCCTACACATTGTGTAGGCGTTTTTGTTTATTAGATAGAATTTTAAACACAAAGAGGACGAGGATTACAGATTGAGATAATTAATAGACTTAAGGTGAATGTTTAGACTCTTTACTAAAGTGATATTTGATACCGTAGGTCTGAAATTTATTATGCACGTAAGATCTCTTTTGAACCACAGAGATGTATGGACTCCCCTCCCACAGGGGGGTAACGTAATAAGCGACAAAACTTTTACAAAAGGAGTCCATACATGGTGAATCTTAACGTTATTGCGATTGATTTAGCAAAA
>NZ_JBMMUE010000016.1:0-101159 GCF_049257215.1 Pseudoalteromonas thalassia | reverse complement strand
ACAACATCAAGATGACTGTAGAGTTAATCTGCCCAATCGCGATGGACGAAGGTTTACGCTTCGCTATCCGTGAAGGTGGCCGTACAGTTGGTGCTGGTGTTGTTGCATCTATCGTTGAGTAATATCAACAGATAGAGCTTCACAGCTTATAAAAAGGTCGCCCTAGGCGGCCTTTTTTAATGCCTGTAGAAAAGCTATCAGCCGTCAGATTAGATCGATATGGTTGTTTAGTTGAGTGTATTCACTCGGATTTACCCTGTTCATTGTTCGGGTAGGTTGGTTTGAGCGAAGCGAAACCCAACACAATCCATATAAACCTGCTCTTTTATCAACTCAAATAACCTTTGCTCTGATTAGGCTTGACCTCGCCCCTTTAAATTTACCCTCGCAAATTCGCTAACTCATATCTAGCAACTAGCCTATTTATTTCCACTAAAACTAATTACTTACCTTCTTGCGCTGCTTTTTTTGGTTTCATCATTTTGTCATGAAAAGTCACTTTTTCAGTAACAAAACACTCATAGGATGGCTGCGCTAATTAACCAAGCGCAGCTTAATTAGCTCCAAACTCTTAAAAATAACGTACTAACGGAACGTAACGATGAAAATTAATAAAATTGCGACTGCAATTGGTTTAACGTTGGCATTGTCAGCGACGGCCAATGCAGGTGTGTTACCAGACAGTCAAAAACAAAATGATTGGTATAGTGCCGCTGAAGCTACATTAACAAAAAAAGAAGCGGCAGCTCAGGCTGAGCAAACGTTTAAAGCTAAAAATGTCATTCTATTTGTTGGCGATGGTATGGGTATCTCAACGCTAACTGCGTCACGTATCATGGCAGGTCAAATGGAAGGTAAGTCGGGTGAAGAAGGCTTATTAAGCTTTGAAGAGTTCCCTTACTCGGCGCAAATCAAAACCTACAACGTTGATGCGCAAACACCTGACTCTGCAGGCACAATGACAGCGATTATTTCTGGCGTTAAAACTGATGTAGGTGTAATTGGTGTTAACGAAAACATTGAGCGTGGCAAGTGTGCAACAGTTGCAGGTAATGAATTAATCACTGCTACGGAACTTGCAGAAATCAAAGGTCTAGCAACAGGCGTTATTTCAACAGCCCGTATCACCCACGCAACACCAGCTGCAACCTATGCAAAATCAGCTGACCGTAACTGGGAAGACGTATCTGATATGCCTGCTGATGCAGTAGAAGCAGGTTGTGAAGACATTGCCTCACAACTTGTTAATTTCGAGAAGAACCTTGAAGCACGCTTCGTAGGTACTGATGTAGACGGCCTTGAAGTGGTGATGGGCGGTGGTCGTCGTCACTTCTTACCGAAAGATGCGGCATTCAACTCAGCTGATGCAGTGAGTGAAGTCGAAGGTGACCGTACGGATGAGCGTGATCTAACTGCTGAATGGCAAGAAATGTATCCTGATGGCAAGTACGTAATGGACCAAGCTGGCTTCGATACGCTCAATGCTGATACCAAGCGTGTATTTGCATTATTCAATGAATCACACATGCAATACGAAGCAGACCGCGCTAACGATGTAGCGGGGGAGCCGTCATTATCTGCAATGACTGGCAAAGCAATTGATATCTTAAAGAACAACGAAAAAGGCTTTTTCTTAACGGTTGAGTCGGGTCGTATCGACCATGGTCACCATGCGGGCAACGCTTTTAATGCACTAAGCGATACTGTTGAATTTGCTAAAGCGGTGCAAACAGCAGTTGAAAATACTAACCCTGAAGAAACACTTATCCTAGTAACAGCTGACCACAGTCACGTATTCACTATTGCAGGCTATCCAAAACGTGGTAACCCAATTTTAGGTAAAGTAGTAGCCGTTGGCAGTGAAGAACCAAGCCTAGCAGCAGATGGTATGCCATACACCACCGTTGGTTACGCCAATGGTTTAGGCTTTCGCGATTTAGGTGATGAAACCAATGCGGAAGTATCTTACAACGAGGCTCCATTTGCAGGTCGTGTTGATTTAACGGGGGTTGATACAACTGCACCTGGTTATCACCAAGAAGCAACAGTGCCATTAGGTTCAGAGACCCACGCAGGTGAAGATATTTCACTGCATGCAAAAGGTCCCGGTGCGCAACTAGCACAAGGCGTTGTGGAGCAAAACGTAATTTTCCACATCATTAACCAAGCTCTAGAACTAATTGAAGAATAATGGCGACGACGATGAAAAAACTAAATTTAATTTCTCTTGCTGTAGTAGTGGCATTAGCAGGCTGCTCTGATGATGACGATAAAAGCTCAACAAAAACACTGACTGTTGAAAATACTCTAGCGGTTGGTTCTGAGCAGTGTGTAAACGGTGGTACAGAAACCCTAACAGGTGCAGATAGCAACGATAATGGTGAGCTAGACTCAGCAGAAGTAACTGATACAACAGTGTCATGTAATGCACCGGCAACCTCGTTAACTGCATCGCAATTAGCGCCACTGACTGACAATGACTGGTTTAAGTCAGCACAAGTTAAAGTTGCTACTAGCGAAGAAAATATTGCTGCAGTTGTAAAAGAGTCAGGTAAAGCGAAAAACGTGATTCTATTTGTTGGTGACGGCATGGGTATTTCGACCGTAACAGCTGCGCGTATTATGGCAGGTCAGCTAGAAGGTAAGTTGGGTGAAGAGCACCAACTTAGCTTTGAAAAACTACCATTCTCTGGTTTTGCTAAAACCTATAACGTTGACGCACAAACACCAGATTCAGCGGGTACGATGACGGCAATGGCGTCAGGTGTAAAAACTGATGCAGGTGTGATTGGTGTAGATGAAAATATCGAACGCGGTAACTGTGCAACGGTTGCGGGTAATGAGCTAGTTACTGCCACTGAGCTGGCAGAGATCGCGGGTAAGTCGACAGGTATTGTATCTACAGCGCGTATCACTCACGCAACGCCTGCAGCAACGTATGCAAAATCGGCTGACCGTAACTGGGAAGACGTATCTGATATGCCAGAAGCAGCAGTGGCAGCAGGTTGTGAAGATATTGCATCGCAATTAGTTAACTTTGAAGCAAACCTCGAAGCTCGTTACGAAGGCCTAGATGTTGATGGCTTAGAAGTTGTGATGGGCGGCGGTCGTCGTCATTTCTTACCTAAAGATGCAGCTTATAACTCAGCCGATGCAGTGAGCTCGGTAGAAGGTGACCGTACGGATGGTCGCGACCTAACAGCTGAATGGAAAGCTAAATATCCTGCAGGTCAGTATGTGATGGACCAAGCCGGTTTTGATGCAATCAATACTGATACGACTGAACGTGTATTTGGTTTATTTAATGAAACTCACATGCAATACGAAGCAGATCGCGCGAACGACGTAGCGGGTGAGCCGTCACTTTCTGAAATGACAGCAAAAGCAATTGATGTATTAGATAACAACGACAAAGGCTTCTTCTTAACTGTTGAAGCAGGACGTATTGACCATGCTCACCACGCAGGTAATGCCTATAATGCATTGAGCGATACTGTTGAGTTATCAAAAGCTGTACAAGTTGCTCTTGATAAAACCAGCATCGAAGACACGTTAATCATCGTAACAGCTGACCACAGCCACGTATTTACCATTGCAGGCTACCCAAAACGTGGTAACCCAATCTTAGGTAAAGTGGTACCAGTTGGTAGTGATGAGCCATCACTTGCCGCAGATAACATGCCATACACAACCGTTGGTTATACCAATGGTGGCGGTTTCCGCGACTTAGGTGACGAAACAGATGCTGATGTAGGTTATGACTTTGCGCCAGTGACCGGTCGTGTTGATTTAACTGATGTTGATACAACCACACCAGGCTTCCATCAAGAAGCTGTTGTACCACTTGGTTCTGAAACACATGCAGCAGAAGATGTGGGCGTGTATGCAGTGGGCCCAGGTGCACATTTAGTAACAGGTACTAATGAGCAAAGCCTTATTTTCCACGTGATGGATTATGCCGCCGACCTTGTTAAGCAAGCCGATGCTAAATTAGCACAGTAATGAGTTATTGGGAGGCTTTGAGCCTCCCTGACTTAATCAGTTAATTAACAATCAAATATAAAGAGAATCCCGTGAAAGTAGCTATCTTAATTGCCTCATTACTAAGCCCATTAGCCGTTGCTGGGCAATGCGATATGAACACAGGTTACACGCAAGCTGACTACAAAGTCACTACAGCTATTGTTGCTAATAAGCAGCAGACTGAAAATACTTTTACACTTTGGCGTACACCACATCAGGTGGCTAAGCAAAATCCACAGTTTATTGAGCTGTGGCAACAGTTACGTAATCAACAAGTTCGCCCAATTCGTTACTTCCAAGACGCACAGCGTGGTATTGAGTATCAACCATCTGAAGTTCAAGGTGAGCAAGATTGGAGTAGCAAATATCAGTTAGTAAGCGATAAATTTTTAGCCTCTATGACGCACCAAAAAAGCACCGGTGAAGGTTGTGAGCTAACAGAGTATTACACCCAGCAGCAAGGCCAAAGCAAAGTAGAGCTAAGCTGGCTTGCTAATCAAAAATTACTAAAATCACTTCGAATTTCAACACCCAGCTATAGCCGAGAGATTGTGTTAACAGCCAGCAATCATAATCAACAAAATGTGCAGGCAGAGTTTGCGAAATGGGATAACTATCAAACAACCGATTACGCAGATATCGGTGATAATGAAAGCGATCCATTTTTAGCCAAAATGATTAACCAAGGTTTTGTTGAACATGGTGCGAGCGGTTTTTATGATGCGCAAGGTAATCAGCTCAAAGGTGAGCATGGCCATCATCACTAATTAATTATTGCAATGCCGCTTTTTTAGCGGCATTTTTGTCTCTGTAACTTAGCGTTGCTAGCGCTGTTCATTGTCTGTTTTAGCTAAGGCAAAATTACGTACTTCAACGAAATACCACAACTATTGTTTGGTTTGATTGGTAAATTTTGCGATTGTTGCTTAAGTTTAACCAAGGAGGAACAGCCATGACAAAAATAAATACAAAACACCCAGCAGGTACTTTCTGTTGGGCCGAGTTATGCGCGAAAGACTGGCAAGCTGCAAAGCAATTTTATACGCAACTTTTTGACTGGGGTTTTGACGATCAGCCAATAGGCGAAGATATGTATTACACCATGCTGCAAAAGCAAGGTGATGATATTGCCGCTATGTATCAACTGCCAGCAAGTATGAGCGAGATGCCAACCCATTGGTTATTATATATTGCTGTTGATGATGTTGACCAAAGCACAGAGCTTGCAAAATCATTAGGTGCAACGGTTTTGGCAGGGCCACATGATGTAATGACAGCAGGCCGCATGGTGATGCTGCAAGAACCGGGCGGTGCAACATTTGCCTTATGGCAAGCGGGTGAGCATATCGGGGCTAAACGAGTGCAAGAGCTAAACCTGCCTTACTGGTTTGAGCTTGTGTCGAAAGACATGCAAAAAAGTCGCGACTTTTATTGTCAGTTATTTGGGTGGCAGTTTGAGGTGAAACCCATGGAGGGCATGGACTACACCTTATTTACCATCGATGAGCAACCGATTGCAGGCATGCTTGAAATGACCAACGAATGGCCCGATGACATTCCATCTCATTGGATGCCGTATTTTGCGGTAGCAGATTGCGATCAGGCAGTTGCCAAAGCAACGCAGCTTAATGGGGCTATTTGTGTGCCAGCAACAGACATCCCAGATGTTGGACGCTTTAGTGTTATTACTGATCCCCAAGGGGCCGTATTTTCCATTCTTAAGTCAACCATTGATGAATTAACTTAAGCCCTTGGTTTTTGCCAATCTGTCCCAAGGTATATATATACTCAAACCACCTGAAGATACAGAAACTCGCACCTTGAGGTGGTTTGGGTATAGAAAAGCCAACTAAGGAGCAGATTGATGACTAAGCATGTGGTGGTTACAGGGGCCAATAAAGGTATTGGCCTTAATTTTTGTAAACAGTATTTAGCTCAAGGTTACCGTGTTAGTGCAGTAGTTCGCACTCCAAGCGAAGAGTTACAAGCACTCGATGTAAAAATTATTAGCGACATTGATGTATCTAACGCCGATGATGTTGCAACACTTGCCAACTACTTACACGGCGACAAAATTGATATTTTGGTTAATAACGCCGGTATTTTTCATAACGAAACATTAGCTGACATGGACTTTGCTGCCATCGAAAAGCAAATCAGCGTTAACAGTATCGCACCAATTCGCATTACTCATGCATTACTGCAAAGCTTAGGTATTGATGCCAAAGTGGCGATGATCACATCTCGCATGGGCTCAATTGCAGATAATAGCTCGGGCGGTTACATTGGCTATCGGATGTCAAAAGCAGCACTTAATGCCGCCAGTGTTAGTTTGGCCCATGAGCTAAAAGAGAAAGAAATTGCAGTAGGGTTATTTCATCCGGGCTTTGTACAAACGCAAATGGTTAATTTTGCCGGCGACATAAGCCCCGAAACTGCGGCAGAGCGGCTCATTAAGCGTATTGATGAATTAAACCTAAGCAACACTGGTGGGTTTTGGCATTCAAATGGCGAAACGCTACCTTGGTAGTTGTTTTTTCTGCTTTTTTTATCTTCAGCTAGTTAGTAGTGATTAAGCTGCTAACGGCTGATAACTTTCGCTAATTATTGAACTTATAGTTTGCTATACTCGTACAATTGAAAGTCATTTTGATGTAGAGAAAAGCACATGGAATTAGAGCAAAATAGCGATTTAACCCTTCCACTTTTTTATTTCGATGAAAATCTTCACAGCCGCGATATCGAATCTCCAGATTTATTATTACATGTAACACTTAGCGAAGAGTTACTCGCACAGCTTTGCCAAAACCCAGCTGTTGATAGCAGTGTCGCAATTGCCATTAATGAATACCGTCTTGAAGCGTTAAATGATGATTATCAAGTATTAATTGATGGTGAGCACAGCGCGCAACTGAGTTTAGTTCGTGGGCCACTATTAAGCGCTATGCTTAGCTGCGACAACGACCAAACCTTTGTGTCGCCGCAAGTAGATATGATGCCAACCTTCGATTTAGGTGATGACATTGAAGATATCGAGGAGGAAGGATGAGAAAACTCCTCACTACCGTATTTGGTCTCATTCTGTTAAGTGGCTGTGCTTATTTAGGTGCAGCACACTATGATAAATTGTTTGGTGAAGAGCAACCAAGAGAGCGTGTTGTTGCTGCATCAACCTTAGAAGGGGCTGAGTTTTTAAATGATGTAAAGCCTGTTCTTGATACTCGTTGTGTGGTGTGTCATGGCTGTTATGACGCACCGTGTCAGCTCAAGCTATCTTCTGTAGAAGGTATCGACCGTGGTTTGAGTAAAGAGCGTGTTTATGACGGCACACGATTATTAGCGCAAGAGCCTAGTCGCTTACTATTTGATGCGACAACGACCGCTCAGTGGCGTGAGAAAGGTTTCACTCCAGTACTCAATGAAAGAATCCAAACAGCAGAGGCAAACCTTACCGGAAGCGTGCTTTACAATGCCTTAGTGCTTAAGCAAAGTAGCCCATTGCCTAAGCAAGCTATTTTAGGCGATGAGTTTGATTTTTCACTCGATCGTGAGCAAACATGTACCACAATGAGTGAGTTTGACTCATTTGCTAAGGATAACCCGCACAGCGGTATGCCTTATGGGTTGCCTGGTATTTCAACTGAAGAGTTTCAGCATCTGGCTAAGTGGCTTAGAAAAGGCGGCTATCTTGCTCATATCGATCCTCCTGAAAAGGACGTACTAAAACAAGTTGAACGCTGGGAAGCATTCTTAAATCAAGATGGTTTAAAGCATCAGCTTGCCGCTCGCTATATTTATGAACACTGGTACTTAGCGCATATTTATTTCCCTGAGCATGGCGATAAACATAGCTACTTTAAGTTGGTGCGCTCTTCGACGCCGCCGGGTGAAGAGATCAAACACAT
Source organism: Pseudoalteromonas thalassia (assembly GCF_049257215.1). Taxonomy (NCBI): domain Bacteria; kingdom Pseudomonadati; phylum Pseudomonadota; class Gammaproteobacteria; order Alteromonadales; family Pseudoalteromonadaceae; genus Pseudoalteromonas; species Pseudoalteromonas thalassia. Next base: position 93,231 of record NZ_JBMMUE010000016.1, on the reverse strand, counting down.
TAGCACCCGTCGCCCATATGAAGACCCTAAAGTTGAGCGAGTTTATTATCGTTTAATGCATGACCGTTCGACTATTTTAGCGAAAACACATTTACCTTTAGCATTAAATGACGAAAAGCTTGCACGCTTACATTCACAATTTATTGAAGCTGATTATCAAGTAAACAAGCTACCAAGTTATAAGCCTGAAGTGGCATCAAACCCGTTTAAAGCCTTTGCTGCAATTCCAGTAAACTCGCGTTATCAATTTATGCTTGATGAAGCTGAGCTTATTATTATGGGCTTTATTAAAGGGCCTGTTTGTCGTGGTCAAATTGCGTTAAACGTGATTAACGATCAGTTCTGGGTAGGTTTTGCGAAGCCTGAAATGGCGGCGACACCGAAAGTCGGTGAAATGTTGTTACAACATGAAGATGCGCTAGCCTTGCCTGCAGAAGAAGAAAGTAATGCTTTGCCGATTTCTAGCTGGGTGAAGTATTCAAAACGCCAAAACAAATACTTGTCTGCCAAAGTTGCACTGGCAAATAAGATGTTTGCCAACGGTCAGCACCTCACAACCGATTTACTTTGGCAAGGTGATGGTCATAACCAAAATGCAGCGCTGACGGTATTTCGTCATTTCGATAGCGCAACGGTTGTTAAAGGGTGGATAGGTCAAGAGCCAAAGACCACTTGGATACTCGACTACGCGTTATTTGAACGTATTCATTATTTGCTGGTGGCGGGTTTTGATGTGTATGGCAACATTGGTCATCAGTTATTAACTCGTTTGTATATGGACTTTTTACGCTTAGAAGGTGAAGCAAACTACCTTGCATTATTACCAGAAGCTAAACGTAAAGAAATTAAAGCACAGTGGTATCGTAAATCGCCACCTAGCCTAACGAGTTTCTTTGAAGATGAGTTGTCGTTTAGTCAGCCTACAGGCATAGAATATAAAACCGCAGATCAACAGTCTGAACTTTATAATATGCTCAAAGAGAAGCTCAAACCAATTTTGAGTCCTCGCTATGACTATACGAAAGTGCCTGAACCACTGGCGAAAATTAACGATCTTCCTGTTAAAGCAGTTAACTTGCTGCCACAAATTTCGTTTGTGTTGGTCAAAGACAGCGGTGATAAACATAAAGCCTACACCTTGATCCACCATAATGCTCATTACAATATCTCGAGCTTATTGAATGAAGAAGGTCAGCGTGCTTATGATGAAGATACCGTAACAATTGTGCCTGGATTTATAGGTGATTACCCAGAAGCAATTTGGTATTTACACAATGAACAACAGGTTGCTGCTTTTGCATCTGGGCTTGCAAAAATAACAGATGAAGCTGCCTACAGAGAGCTAAAAAGTGAGTTTGCTATTCGTCGCACGCATCCACAGTTTTGGCAATACAGCGATATTTTACATCGTGTAGCGAAAGAGTATCGCGGCGTCGAATTTGGTTTGTTTGATTATAACCGACTTGAAAATAGGTAAATTAATTTACCTATTTAGCTGATATTTAAAGCCCACCTTGAGTGGGCTTTATTGCATTATATGATCTACAATTACTCTAAAAATAAACGAGTAAAACATGTTTAAGTTAGTCACAGATATACGCAGAAGATATCGCTTCGGATTGTTAGCGATAGCAATTTTGATATCAACTTCAGCGGCGTTGATCCAAACCCTTTTGTATGTGCAAAAGGGAGATGCGAAAGTGATTAACATTGCAGGTAAACAGCGCATGCTTTCGCAAAAGATAGCTCTTTACGGTAATGCGTTAATTTATCATGAAGCTGATAGCTTTCAGCAACAACATCGTCGATTGCTAGAGCAGGCGGTCGATCAGTTTATTGCAGGTCACCAGTTTTTAATTCAGCAAGATAGTGAAGGTGATTATATTTATCTAAACGAATCATTACAGGCTCACTACTTCTTACCGCCCACAGCTCTTGATGCCCACGTTAAACGCTACATCAGTAAAGCCCAGTTACTTCTCAATAGCCGCGAAAATTATTTAGAAATAGACAGCTCACTATTTGCCAGTAATCAGCTTGAAGCCTTACTTACAAAATTAGATCAAGCCGTAAAGCTCTTGGAGCAAAAGTCAGTGCATAAGGTCACACTACTTGCCGTTCTCGAAATGATGTTTTGGGTTATTGCAATGGTATTACTACTCATTGAGTTACTATTTGTTTTTAAACCAATGGAGAATCTAATCACAAAAGCACTTACAAGTTATAAAGAACAAAAAGATTATGCAGAACAGGCAAATAAAACGAGAGAGCGTTTTATTGCTCGCACTAGTCATGAATTTAGAACACCTTTACAAGGATTAACAGCATCCATAGAGTCTCTTGATATTAAAGAAGAGCAAAAGCTGGCTCAGCAACAAGCACTATATTGTGCTAATCGCTTGGTGGTGATGTTAGATGAGTTGCTTGATTTACAAGAAATGACCACAGGCCAGTGGCAACCTAAACTTGACCAAGGCAACTTGTTAGAAACATTAAAACAAGCGATTGCACCCTATGAATACGCTTGTCACGAGAAAAAGATTACTCTAAGCGTCAGTTTATCTGATTCGCTTAATAGCGAATTCATTACTGATCATCCGCGGTTACAACAAGTCGTTGCTGAATTGATAAATAACGCGGTTAAATTTACGCCGGTGCAAGGGCGAATAGCAATTACAGCGACTAATCAAGGCAAGCAACGCCTGCTATTAGAAGTGCAAGATAATGGTAAGGGGTTTGACGAATTACCCTCAGATATACAAGATAATGAAAATAGAACTGAGCAACATTTTCAAGGCTTAAAAACAGGGCTACTGCGAGTCAAGCACATTGTTAAAGCATTAAATGGCGACATTCAATTTTTTAATGCGCAGCCACAAGGCGCCAAAGTGGTTATAAATCTTAACTTCGTAAGTTCACCGGGCACAGAACAGTCTGCAAAGTTGCCAGGTGCTTTAAACTGCTTAATTGTTGAGGATAATCCTCTTAATGCCACGATACTAGGTCGCATACTTAAGCATTTTAACTACAGTTTTGACGTTGCTGAAAATGGTTTAATCGCCACAGATATGGCCTTGCATACTCAGTATGATGTAATTTTTATGGACCTAAATATGCCCGTAATGGATGGTTTTAAAGCGATAGATATCATTCGTAATGAGCAAGGACAGCAAACCCCAATCTTGGTTGTGACAGCGAACACCTCTAATGATGATTTACAACGAGTATATGAACTAGGGGCTAATTTACACGTATATAAACCGATTTCTGCTGACTCGGTCGAAAAAGCCCTCAGTATTTTATTTACCGAGAGCTCACAGGGATAAACCGGTATTTAGTTAGTTACTTTGATGTCGCCGACACCCACTTCAACGTCAATAGCATATTGACCATTACCACGGTAGCTTGAGTGAGAGCTGACAACTTTACGACTAGTGTTTGCATCATTTTTTAAGCCACGAATTTTGGTATCGCCAACGCCCGTATCGAGTTCAATACGTTTATAGTCGTCAAGCGCACTATCAATTCGAACGGCACCTACGCCTAGCTCAATATCTACCGAGTTGCTAGCGTCGTTAATTTCAATATCACCAACACCCAGCTCAACATCAATGGCCATTGACTTCGGCATTTTTACATACCAGCTTTGTTGAATGTCATCGTTATCTAGTTTTAAGTTCAACGATCCTGCGCTTTGTGAATGGCTTAATTCGATATCAGATAAATCAACCTCAGATCCAAACCAACCTTTATCATTTTTAGGCTCAATACGGACAGTAACGACCACTTCGCTGCCGCCATAGTTTTCTACTTCTAAGCTGCCTACTGGAAAATCAATTTCAAGCTGGCTTGCACCACTCACTGCGAAGTTATGATTTAATTCACGTGAATCTTTCGCCATTGCGTATGTTGTTGTTAGTGCTAAGCCAATAGCTGCTACATAAAGTAATTTTTTCATTGTCTGTTTCCTGTTGATGACCTTTTATACCTTAGTCGCAGCTATGCTCAAAAAAGGTTTAAACGATTTTTATTTTTTTGTTGAATGTTGTAACGTCAGGCTAGTAATAAGCCGGAATGAGGATTCATAGTGCAATATGTTCAGTTGGTTAATGTTAATGCCAGCCTTAAGGGGCAGGGTAATGAAGAGTATCGTTTACGTGATTTAAGTTTAACTGTATCAGCAGCGCAGCAATGGGTATTACTAGGTGAAAATGGAGCAGGAAAATCAGCAGTAGCAGCTGTAATTGCAGGTTGCTCGCGTATTGAGCAAGGCCAGTTTACCAATAACTTTGCACGAATTGCTGTGGTATCACCTGATAGACAAAAGCAATTATTGGCCGATGAGCTAAATAAAGATCAGGATGATATTATTGATGGTCTTACGCCGCTAAGCACAGTTAAAGACATTATTTTGGCCGCCAGAAGCGACCATGACATTGATACTGAGTTACTTGAACTACTCATAAAAACATTTGATTTTGATAGTAAAATGAATAATGCATTTCGTGACCTATCAACCGGTGAAACGCGAAAGCTGATGCTGATCCAAGCGCTAATTGGACGCCCTGAGTTACTTATTTTGGATGAACCGTTTGATGGTTTAGATGTAACAGCACTGCAAACTCTTAATCAGTTATTAGCTGAATTAAGCAAACACACGACGATGATTTTTGTTCTTAACAGGTTGAGTGAAATCCCTGACTTTGTTGATCATTATGCGTTTATAAAACATGCTCAGATCACTCACCAATTAGCGCAGCCAACGAAAGAGCAACGCCAAGATCTTTTTAAATTGCTACATTTAGCGCAAACCGAATTAAACGTGCCCGAGGCAGATAACGACCATCAAGCGCCAGCCTTAACTGATCCCACATTAGTAAAACTTAAAGATGCCTCTGTAAGTTTTGGCGGAACCGTTATTTTTGAAAAGCTAAACTGGCAAATTAATCAAGGTGAACATTGGCAGTTAACGGGTAAAAACGGCTCGGGTAAAACTTGCTTACTTAATCTAATTACAGGTGATAACCCGCAGTGTTATAACAACGATATTAAGGTGTTTGGCTATCAGCGCGGCAGTGGCGAGAGTATCTGGCAAATTAAACAGCATATTGGTTATATTTCAAATGCCTTGCATATGGATTATCGCGTTAATATAACAGCGCTTAATACCATCGTATCGGGTTTTTATGACAGTATTGGTCTTTATCAAAAAGCCACTGAAACACAGCTATCAATCGCTAAAAAATGGTTAGCCTTACTAGGGTTAAACGACAAACAAAATAGCTCATTTAGCCAGCTTTCTTTTGGCGACCAACGGTTATTATTGATAGCGCGAGCTATGGTAAAACATCCTAGTTTATTGATTTTAGATGAACCATGCCTAGGTCTTGATGAAGCGAATAGGCAACGCGTGTTGTTACTAATAGAAAAAATCTGCGCCGCGGGTACCAGCACTGTGGTTTACGTTAACCATCATGCCAGTGATAAAATTGCAGGCATCGACAACTATTTAGAGATGGCTGATTTCACAAAAAAAGCGCCATAAGGCGCTTTTTTCTGATGTTTATATATTTAGATACGGGTAATGGTGAAACCTTTATCTGTTAATTGTTTTAATAAACCATGTTGCTCAGGTAAGTGTAAAGCACCTACAGCTATGAACAGTTTTTCTTTACCAATGCGAGTCGATAGTTGCTCAACCCAGTCATTATTGCGATCAATCAGCATAACCTGCTCACTTAATTCACCGTATTGTGAGTCGTCAAAACTTTCGTTATAAAAAGAGGTTAACGTTTTCATATCGCCTGACTTCCACGCCTTAATCAGACCTAAAAAGTAGGTATCGACATCAGCGAGTTGCTCAAAGGTTTCCTCAATCATTTTGTCGTTCATGATCGCTAGGTGTTCAAACATTTCCATTTGTCGTTCTAGAGTTTCTAACTCACCTACGGCAATGTTATTTTCTTTAGCGTAAGCAAGAACCTGTTTGTCTATCCCATATTGATCTGAAAATCCAACGCGTTGAAATTCCATTTGCATCATCGTAATCATAACCGCCCAAGGCGCTAAGTTCTTAAACATTGCGATATCAATTGATTTGTCAGCAAAGTACTTTTGCAGTTTCGCATAGTTAGCTGGCGATAATTCTGACTGTAAGGTTTTACCATCTTTTAGCATCATAAATGGCAATGAGCGACGTTGCATCTCCATAGGAGATATTGAGCTAATATCCACTTCAACAATGACTTTATCACTATTATCAAGGGCCTGAGTTACTTTGTTTGGCAAGCCTTTCATGTTGGTATCACCCACATGAACAGTGCCAAATAAATAAGAGGCAACGCCGTTTTTTTCTACCTTCCATAAGCCAGGTTCTGCAAAAACATGCTGACTAAAGCCAAGCACTAAAACAAGACAAAACAAAACCTTGATATGCTGAATGAGTTTCATAACTTTCCTTTTAAGCTGTCGTTATTTTCAATACTAAACTAATTTTTTGTTGGTCGTTAAATTAAATCGCTCTCAAATAGAAATTCAGCAATATCCTAGATAAAAATTAATCAATCATTTAATGGCTTATTACGAGGTATGAAATTTCAAAAAACGAACGATATCGAAAAATAAATCCGTAATAATTGTTTTTGTGCATATATTTTCCTTTAAATTCGCGTTTGCCTTGTTTTTTTGAATTGATTTTTATGTTGACTTAACGGGCTTGTCGCGGTACTAATAGAAAAAGGCAGCGGGATGGCTAGATTTCCGCTACAAATGAACAGAATTTGGTTATAGATAATGCTTACTAACAAACTCACTCTTATTCTAATTAACGTCGTGGTGATTATTATTACCGCGGGGGCTAGTTAGTGCTTGGAGAAAAGTAAAGCATTTAAAAAGCCCCCCGCACTTAATAGTCCGGGGGGCTTTTTCGTTTAAAGGGTTTGAATCGCAGCAAATACACAATGTCACTGAGGAATGAGGATTTACGATGACAGGCGCAGAGTTAACAATCGATTTATTAGCCAAACATGGCGTTAAGGATGTTTTTGGATACCCAGGTGGTGCCATCATGCCTATTTACGACGCTTTGTACGGTGCGCCAGTCAAGCATTACCTGACACGCCATGAGCAAGGTGCAGGTTTTGCGGCCGTAGGCTTTGCACGTAGCACAGGTAAGTTAGGTGTGTGTTTTGCAACATCGGGCCCAGGTGCAACTAACTTAATCACTGCACTTGCCGATGCGATGATGGATTCAGTGCCATTACTTGCTATAACAGGGCAAGTGCCAACCGCTGCGATAGGCTCAGATGCTTTCCAAGAAGTGGATGTGTTGGGTATGTCACTATCGTGTACAAAACACAGCTACATGGTTGAGCGTGCAGAAGACCTTGCCGAAATCCTGCAAGAAGCCATCCACCTGGCACAAAGTGGTCGCCCTGGCCCTGTGTTAGTGGATATCCCCAAAGACATCCAAATGGCGCAAGTGCCATTCCACCCTTGGCTAGCTGCAGAAGATTATTTACCTAAACTAGATCCGAACCAAGTTGCTATAGCAAATCAAATCTTAAGCGAAGCACAGCGCCCAGTAGCCTACGTGGGCGGTGGCGTACAAGCAGCTGATGCGCAAAACGAGCTTATGCAGTTTTTAGAAAAAACACATATGCCTGCGGTTTCAACCTTAAAAGCGTTAGGTAGTGTGTTACCTGATTACGATTATGACTTAGGTATGCTAGGTATGCATGGCGGTAAAGCGGCTAACTTAGCGGTGCAAGAATGTGATGTATTAGTTTGTATCGGCGCCCGTTTTGACGACCGAGTAACTGGCAACTTGAGTAAGTTTGCGGCAAAAGCAAAGGTGATCCACTTAGATATCGATGCTGCTGAAGTAGGTAAACGCAAGCCTGTAAAAGCGTCGTTAGTGGCAGATTTAAAAACCTCATTACCGCAACTTGATTGTTTTGTGACACCTGACGAGTGGTTGACTCATATCGAAAGTATGATGAAAGAGCATGCTTGGCGTTACGACTACCCGGGCGAAAAAGTATTTGCTCCTTATTTGTTAAACCAACTAAGTCAAAAAATGCCATCAACCGGCGTAGTGTGTTGTGATGTTGGCCAGCACCAAATGTGGGTTGCGCAGCATATGAAATTTAGCCACCCAAGCAATCATTTAAGTAGTGGTGGTGCAGGTACTATGGGCTTTGGTTTACCGGCTGCGATCGGTGCCCAAGTTGCTCGCCCAAATGATTTTGTGATCACCGTGTCAGGTGATGGCTCAATCATGATGAACATTCAAGAGCTGGCAACGATTCGTCGTAACAACTTACCAGTTAAAATTTTAATCTTAGATAACCAGCGTTTAGGCATGGTACGTCAATGGCAACAGCTATTTTTTGAGGGTCGTTATTCTGAAACCAATCTTTCGGATAATCCTGATTTTGTAGCACTTGCGGCAGTATTTGGTATTCCAGGTCAAACCATCACTAAAGCAGAAGAGGTCGATGCTGCGGTTGATGCGTTAGTGAAAAGTGAAGGTCCTTACATTTTACATGCTTGTATTGATGATAAAGAAAATGTATGGCCGCTCGTACCACCAGGTGCAGCCAATGATGAAATGATGACGGAGACAGTAAAATGAAACACACCCTAACGATTACATTAAAAAATCAAAGTGTCGCAGTTGAGCGCTTTTTACGCGTTGTTCGTCATCGCGGTTTTGATTTAACAACAATGAACCTAGAAATGGCTGATGGAACTTTTCATGTCACCATGACAGTCGACAGCGATAAGCCAATTTATTTACTAACATCACAGTTAAATAAATTGGTTGATGTAAGACAGGTCAGCATTGAAAACCAGTTTCACCAACAGGCAATGTAACAACGAATAAACTAATTCAACAGGTCGCTTAAGCGCTAAAACGACGGTTAAGCGAATAAATAAATTTTTGGAATGAGGAAGTCAGTGGCATGCCACTGCAACAACTGAGGTAATTATGGCTAAATTAAGAAGTGCAACAACAACAGAAGGTCGCAAACGTGCAGGTGCGCGCGCACTATGGCGTGCAACGGGGATGACAGATAAAGACTTTGGTAAGCCGATTATCGCAGTTGTTAACTCATACACTCAGTTCGTTCCTGGTCACGTTCACCTTAATCAGTTAAGCGAACTAATGGCCGAAACCATCACCGAAGCAGGTGGTGTACCAAAAGAGTTTAATACCATTGCAATCGATGATGGCATCGCAATGGGTCACGGCGGTATGCTTTATTCACTGCCATCGCGTGATTTAATTGCTGACTCAGTTGAATACATGGTTAATGCACACTGTGCCGATGCCATGATCTGTATTTCTAACTGCGACAAAATCACCCCAGGAATGATGCTGGCAGCACTTCGCTTAAACATTCCAGTTATCTTTGTATCGGGTGGGCCAATGGAAGCGGGTAAAACACGCCTTGCTGATATCGATATCAAGCTCGACTTGGTTGATGCCATGGTTAAAGGGGCTGATACCTCTGTGAGCGATGAAGATTCAGAAAAAGTAGAGCGCTCAGCGTGCCCTACTTGTGGCTCGTGTTCAGGTATGTTTACTGCCAACTCAATGAACTGTTTATTAGAAGCGATTGGTCTGGCACTACCGGGTAACGGAACCACACTTGCAACGCATAAAGACCGTAAGCAGCTGTATGTTGAAGCGGGCGCACGCATTGTTGATTTATGCCGTGAATATTATCAAAAAGATAATGCAGCGGTATTACCACGTGCTATTGCAAATCGCACCGCTTTTATGAATGCGATGGTGGTTGATATTGCCATGGGTGGTTCATCAAATACGGTGCTTCACTTATTAGCTGCGGCGCAAGAAGCAGGTGTAGACTTTGATATGTCGCACATCGATGAGCTGTCTCGCAAAACACCATTCCTATGTAAAGTGGCACCCGCGACAAACAAATACCACATTGAAGATGTTCACCGTGCTGGTGGCATGATGGCCATCATCCGAGAGCTAGGCAAAGCTGGTTTAGTTGATTTATCAGTTGATCACGTAGCAGGTCATACTATGGCTGAGATGGTTGCTAAATGGGACGCGACCGATCCAAGTAACGAAGTGGCGCAAAAATTCTATAAAGCGGGCCCTGCAGGTATTCGAACTACAAAAGCAATGAGCCAAGAATGCCGCTGGCCAGAACTTGATAATGACCGAGAAAACGGTTGTATCCGCAGTGTAGAAAATGCCTTTCGTCAAGATGGTGGCTTAGCAGTGTTATCGGGCAACCTTGCCCTTGATGGCTGTATTGTTAAAAGCGCCGGTGTTGTTGAAGAGATGCTACATTTTGAAGGCCCTGCCGTTGTTTATGAATCACAAGATGATTCGGTAGAAGGTATTTTAAATGGCGAAGTAAAAGCGGGTGATGTGGTTGTTATTCGCTACGAGGGGCCAAAAGGTGGTCCGGGCATGCAAGAAATGCTGTACCCAACAAGTTACTTAAAATCGGTTGGTTTAGGCGAAAAGTGTGCGCTTATCACAGATGGTCGTTTCTCAGGTGGTACGTCGGGCTTATCAATTGGTCATGTTTCGCCAGAAGCAGCAAGCGGCGGTGCAATAGCCTATGTTGAAAACGGCGATAAAATAATCATTGATATCGCGACCCGTGAAATCACTTTAGCGCTGAGCGAAGAAGAGCTAGAAGCGCGTAAGCAAAAACAATTAGCGCGTGGTAAAGATGCATATAAACCATTAAATCGTGAACGCTATGTATCGCCTGCACTTAAAGCCTATGCGTTACTTGCAACCAGCGCAGATAAAGGAGCTGTGCGCGATTTAGCTAAACTTGAGGAGCTAAGTTAATTATGGTGTCCCAAGAGCTCGATTATTTTCGCGCTATCATCCAAGCGAACATGGAGCCGCTTGCAAAAGTCACTGAGGTCAGCGAAATGGCTGAACTCAGTGCGCGATTAGGCAATCATGTGTGGTTAAAGCGTGAAGACCAACAACCGGTTTATTCATTTAAGCTACGTGGTGCTTTTCATAAACTGGGCAAGCTGCCAAAAGGGTCTGATGTGATCACGGCTTCAGCTGGCAATCATGCACAAGGCGTAGCACTGAGTGCCTCTTTTTTAGGGCATAAAGCAACTATTGTGATGCCAGTTACAACACCCGAAATTAAAGTCAATGCAGTGCGTGCTTTAGGTGGTGAAGTGGTATTACACGGCCATCATTTTGATGCGGCAAAAGCCCATGCTTTAGAGCTCACAGAGCAGCGCAATGGGGTATTTGTACCACCGTTTGATGATCCTGATGTGATTGTTGGCCAAGGTACGGTTGCCCGTGAATTAATGCAACAGCTTAATGATCTTGATGCAGTCTTTATTCCTGTGGGGGGCGGTGGCTTACTTGCTGGCATGGCGGTGTACATTAAATCTTTACGTCCCGATATCAAAGTTATTGGTGTTGAAGCCGACGAGAGTGCTTGTTTAAAAGCTGCGCTTGAGGCTGGCAAACCCGTTGAGCTTGACCGCGTTGGCAGCTTTGCGGATGGCGTAGCAGTAAAAATCATCGGTACAGAAACTTTTCGTTTAGCGCAAAAGTTTTGTGATGAAGTTGTCACTGTAACGGGCGATGAAATCTGCGCAGCAATGCAAGATATCTTTGTTTCAACCCGTGCTATAGCGGAGCCTTCAGGAGCACTATCAACTGCGGGTTTAAAGAAGTGGTGCCAACAAAATGGTGTGAAAGGCTTAAACGTAGCTGCGATTTTATCGGGTGCAAACTTAAACTTTGACCGTTTACGTTATGTTGCTGAGCGAACCGCGCTTGGTGAAAAGAACGAAGCACTTCTTGCTGTAACTATCAAAGAAGAAAAGGGCAGCTTCAAGCAGTTTTGCGCTTCTTTAGGTGGGCGTGCAATCACCGAATTTAACTATCGTTATGCAGGACCAGGCGAAGCACAAATTTTTGTTGGTATTGCTTTGAGACAAGGCCAACAAGAGCTTGATGAGCTGAAAGGCGCACTGACTGAAAATGGTTATACGTTTTGCGATCTATCAGATAACGAGCTGGCTAAATTGCATATTCGTTATATGGTGGGTGGTAAAGCACCGGCTCAGTTGCATGAACGTCTGTTACGTTTTGAGTTTCCTGAATACCCAGGTGCACTAGCGCGCTTCTTAGATACACTAGGTAGCAATTGGAGTATCACTTTATTCCACTACCGCAATCATGGTGGGTCGATTGGTAATGTTCTGGCTGCCTTTGCTATTGAGCCGAGTGATTATGAGGTATTTAACGAGCACTTGAACCGGTTGGGTTATAACGTTCAAGATGAAACAAATAACCCATGTTTTACGCAATTTTTAACCACTCAAGGCCAAGAGTTAGCTGATGTAAAAGCGGCTAATCAATAAAACCGATTTAAGGCTCCTTTTGGAGCCTTGATTTTTTATTGGCTTTTCCTATAGTTAATGGATGGTTTTCAAGCAAGGATGATGCGTGCGTGGAACTCGCTATTACCTAGGGTTACTTTGTTTAATGTGCAGCTTGAGTGCATTGAGTAAGGATAAGGTTACCCTACAATTAAAATGGACTCATCAATTCCAATTTGCTGGCTATTATGTGGCATCACAGAAAGGCTTTTATAAAGAAGCAGGCCTTGATGTAACAATTTTACCCGCCGATCCAAACGACCCTGATACCTTCCCTAAAGTGTTAAGTGGCAAAGCTGACTTTGCAATTACTCACTCAGGCATATTGCAAAAGCGCCAACAAGGAGCGCCAGTTGTTGCCTTAGGAGCCATACTGCAGTTTTCACCTTATTGTTGGATGGTGAAAAATAACTCAGATATTTTTCAGCCGCGAGACTTTGTAGGTAAGAAGATCAGTAAAGTAAGCTCGTTGGAAAACGCCGAATTACTAGTCATGCTTCGTAAAGCTGGATTAGATTATCAACATTTAATAGAGGCAAGCGCCGAAGGAGGAATTGAGCAGTGGCTTAATGGTGAGCTTGATGCGGTGCAAGTGTATGTTACCAATGAACCTTATACAATGACGCTGCGTGGTGTGGGACACCGATTAATCTGCCCACAAAAGTTTGGTCTAAATGTGTATAGCGATATTTTATATACTTCAGAGTCGATGCTCAAAGCTAATCCTGATGTTGTTAACCGCTTTTATCAAGCAAGTATTAAAGGCTGGCGCTATGCATTACACAACATGAATGAGACGATTGCATTGACCAAAAAGCACTATGCGGTTCATAAGAGTATTCAAGAACTTGCCCATGAAGCTGATGTGTTGGTCAATTATATTCAGCCGCCAGGAATTAACATCGGCAATATGTCGATGGCTAAATGGCGATTGATTGCGGACTTATATGGACTCAGCCAAGACGAGTTTGATCAAACGTTTGCCGGTTTTATGTATCAACACCAGCAAGATGAGGGAACAGAATTATCGTGGATGCTGATTTTAGCAATTTTATTAAGCATTGCCTGCATTCCATTATATATCCACTTGAACAGAAGTAATCTGCGCTTGTAAAAACTGTTATACTGCATTTTATTTGTTGTCGTTTTGTAGTTATGACCCTTGCTCAGCAGTTTGCTGCCTTAGATACTTTGCTTTTTTCAACCCGCCAGTACTGGCAATGTACCGCATTTGATTATGATGCAATCCCTTGGCCTGAACTTTCGTCTTTATTATGGGCGCTTGACGATCAACAAGTTAGTGAACTAGATAGTGACCAAAATGCGTTGTATGCCTATTTTGCAAAGGCAATTAAGGGGCTCGATGAGCTTCAATCGTTATGCGAACTTCCCACAACCCAACAAACCCGAGATGAGTTTCCATTTTGGATCAGTAACGGCATTAAAGGACGTAAGTTCGAGCAACTACAGGACTTTGTTGCAGCGATTAGCCTACAGAAATCACAGTATCCTGTACTTGAATGGTGTGCTGGAAAAGGGCATTTAGGGCGTATGCTCGCTTTTAATGGAGCACCGAGTATTCATAGCATAGAACTACAAGCGCATTTGTGTGAACAAGGTCAACACAGTGCTAATCAACAACAATTACCTATGCAGTTTTCGCAAGCTAATGTACTTACAGATGATGTTACTGGGTATTTTAAAGAGCAACAGCATGCCGTTGCGTTGCACGCCTGTGGTCGATTGCATCAAACATTTATGCAGCAAGCAAGTGATGCTAAAACCCTGCAAATAAGCTTTTCTCCATGTTGTTATCATTTATTCACGGATAACGATTATCAAGCAATGAGCGAGCCTGCAAAGCAAAGCCTGCTTGCGTTGACTCATCGCGATTTAAAATTGGCACTACAAGAAACCGTCACTGCTCCGAGTCGTGTTGATAAGGTACGAAAAACTGAAGTCGAATGGCGGCTTGGTTTTGATGCGTTGCGTAAATCAATCACGGCAGAGCAGCACTATGTTAGTGTCCCGTCGGTGAACAAAGCGATCTTTTCTGATTCTTTTAAATCATTTTGTTTGTGGGCTGCTGAGAAAAAATCATTATCACTGCCAGAAGATATTGATTATCATGAATTTTTAGCAATAGGAAAACAACGAAAACGAGTAACTGAGCGTGTTGAACTCGTCCGACATGTGTTCAGAAGGGCAATTGAAGTTTGGCTCGTGCTCGATCGTGCTTTATATTTGCAACAACAAGGGTATCAAGTAACGGTTAGTACGTTTTGTGAAAAGCAGCTCACCCCAAGGAATATCTTGATCCAAGCTAATTATTAAAACATCGTAAAGAGGCGCAATGAGAAAGTTAAAAAATTTATTCGAAAATAATAGACGTTGGGCAGCGCGTACGAGTGAAAATGATCCTGAGTTTTTTAAAATTCTATCAATGCAGCAAAATCCAGAGTACTTGTGGATCGGTTGTTCAGATTCGCGTGTACCGGCTAATGAAATCGTTGACTTGTTACCGGGTGAATTATTTGTTCACCGTAATGTAGCAAATGTCGTTGTTCATACTGATCATAACTGTTTATCAGTAATGCAGTATGCTGTTGAAGTGCTTAAAGTAAAACACATCATGGTGGTCGGTCACTATGGTTGTGGTGGTGTGCAAGCGGTATTAAATGAAGCGAGCTTTGGTTTAATTGATAACTGGCTTCGTCATGTAGGTGATGTAAAAGAAAAACACATCGAACAACTTAACGCATTACCTGAAAAAGAGCGTTTAAATAGTCTGATAGAATTAAACGTTATTGAACAAGTACGTAACGTGTGCCGTACTAACATAGTGCAAGATGCATGGGCGAAAGGCCAAGAGTTAACAATTCATGGTTGGGTTTATGGCTTAGCGAATGGTCACCTCAATGACTTAGAGTCGGTTGTGACGTGTGCTGAAGAAGCTAATGAGACCTATGGTATTGCGGTTAAGCGTGTATTTGAACGAGTGGCTGAAAAAAGCTAATACCGAATAAAGTAGAAAAAAGGAGAGCTAATTCGCTCTCCTTTTTTATTGTTCGTCTTGTTTGCTAGCAAGTTGCTGCTCAAGTAATGCAACTTTCTCTTCAAGCTCAGTGAGTTTTTCACGAGTACGAATAAGTACTTGGCTTTGAATATCAAACTCGTCACGGCTTACAAAGTCCATCTCAGCAAGTTTGTTTTGAATAGCTTGCTTAGTTTTGCCTTCGATTGTATCGGCAAGGTTTTTCACACCTTGCGGCATGTTATCAGTAATTTGCTTAGCGATTTCTTCAAGTTTTGCTGGGTTGATCATGTTCGTCCCTTGAGTCACGTAAAAAAACAATCTTACCTTATTGGCTAGGCGTAGTGTAGTGATTACGGTAAAATTGCCCGTCCTGTCTTTGGATAATTTCTTTAGGGGCTTATGAAACTCAACCCAAAACAAGATGAAGCGGTCAAGTATATTAGTGGGCCGTGTCTGGTATTAGCCGGTGCGGGCTCTGGTAAAACGCGTGTTATTACTAATAAAATCGCTTACTTGGTGCAAAAGTGTGAGTATCAAGCACGCAATATTGCTGCGGTAACCTTTACCAATAAAGCAGCAAAAGAGATGCGTGAGCGTGTCACGCAAACACTTGGCAAGCAAGAGTCAAAAGGCTTATGGGTTTCAACGTTTCATACCCTCGGGCTTGAGATAATCAAAAAAGAGCTAACCACTTTAGGCTTTAAGCCCGGATTTTCGTTGTTTGATGATCAAGATACCAACCAGCTATTAGCTGAGCTGACCGAAGAAGAGCTTAAAAAAGACAAAGACTTACTCAACCTGCTTAAGATGCAAATAGGCAGCTGGAAGAACGAATTAATTCTACCTGAGCGTGCTATTCGCGAAGCCAGAGAGCCGCAAAAAGCTTTATTTGCCCAGCTGTATGCGCGTTATCAAAATCAACTGCGGGCTTATAATGCGCTTGATTTTGATGATCTGATAATGATCCCCACTTTATTACTTAGCCAAAACGCCACTTCTCGTGAGCGTTGGCAACAGCGTTTTCGTTACTTGCTGGTGGATGAGTATCAAGATACTAATACCAGTCAGTATCAACTGGTTAAATTATTAGTGGGTGAGCGAGCTCGTTTTACCGTGGTAGGCGATGACGACCAATCAATTTACTCATGGCGCGGTGCCAGACCACAAAACCTTGTGTTATTGAGTAAAGACTTTCCGGGCTTACGTTTGATTAAGCTTGAACAAAACTACCGAAGTGCTGGGCGAATTCTTAAAGCGGCGAATATTTTGATTGCCAATAACCCTCATGAGTTTGATAAAAAGCTATTTAGTGAGCTTGGTTATGGTGAGCCTATCAAGGTCATTGGTTGTCGTGATGAAGAGCATGAATCAGAGCGAGTGGTGGCAGAGATCATTTCTCATAAATTTATGAAACGCACCAGCTATAAAGATTACGCTATTTTATACCGTGGTAACCACCAAGCGAGAGTGTTTGAAAAAGCACTCATGAGCAACCGTATTCCTTATAAGATCAGCGGTGGTATGTCGTTTTTCTCTCGCTCAGAAATTAAAGACATAATGGCTTACTTACGTCTATTGGTGAACCAAGATGACGACAACGCATTTTTACGAATCGTTAATACACCACGCCGTGAGATTGGTACGGTCACTTTGGAAAAGCTAGGTACGCTTGCTAATGAAAAACATATCAGCTTATTTGCTGCCTGTTTTGAGCCTGAGCTTGCGCATCGACTAAAAGGCCGTGGTTTTAATGCTTTAGCTGGTTTTGCCCGTTGGGTGGTTGAGCTATCTGATAACGCTGTACGTGGTGACACCCTTGAAGCAGTTAAAGAATTAGTTAGGCAAATTAATTACGAAGCATATCTGTACGAGTCATCACCGAGTGCAAAAGCCGCTGAAATGCGCATGAAAAACGTCTCAGAGCTTTATCGTTGGATCACTGATATGCTCACTGGTGATGCAGACAACCCGCCGCTGAACCTCGCTGAAGTGGTCAGTAAACTGACCTTACGTGACATGCTTGAGCGTAACGAAGAAGAAGACGAATCCGATGCGGTACAATTACTAACGCTACATGCTTCAAAAGGTTTGGAGTACCCGTATGTGTTTATGGTTGGCATGGAAGAGGGGTTATTACCGCACCAAGTGAGCATTGATGAAGATAACGTCGAAGAAGAGCGTCGCCTTGCTTATGTAGGTATTACGCGTGCTCAGCAAGAGCTGGTAATGACCTATGCTAAGTTACGCCGTCAATTTGGTGAAACCTCAGAGACTGAGTTGAGCCGTTTTGTACAGGAATTACCGCAAGATGACCTAGCCTTTGAATCTAAAAAGCCACCGTCATCGCAAGCAGAGCGTATGGAAAAAGGACAGGCTCGTGTGGCTAATCTAAGAGCAATGCTTAAGAAGTAATCGACTTTGCGTTTGGCACGACTTGATCAAATGGTGCCAGCGCACGTTGTTTTCCAATAAACAAAGACAAGCCATGCTTTTCTAGCAAGGTGCGGTAATTGAAAATAGACGGCCCTTTAGCGATTACTTGGATATTTTGCAGTTTAGTAATCGCCAGCACACCTTGCAGTTGTAAATGATAATTTTCTTGCTGTAATACTCGTTTGCTGAAGGTTGAGCTTAACAGTAAGTAATCGAACTCGAACTCAGTAAGCAGGTTTAGTTCACAGCGATCTTTAGCAAATTCGTTCAAGCCGATAGATACTCCCAAAGAAATAAGCTCTTTTAAGTTCTCTATTTGCACAGCTGATGCATAACGGATCTCTTGCTCATTAAATAGCAAACAGATTTTGCTCGCATGATTTACTTGTAATAGCTTAGTCAATACTTTGAAATTAATGCGTTCAAGTACTAAGCCTGAGCATGGGAATAATACTTTTTTAAGATTATTCGTATTGATTAACGTAAAAGCTTGTTCAATGAGCTTTAGCTCAACTTCAAAGTGCTGCACGCGATCAGTCGCAAACTTCTTCAAAACTTCAAAGCTAGTACTGCCAAGTACAGGGTGTTCACCAAATGCTTCGAGTAAAGACTCTGGGTGAGGTTGCTCATCAAGGGTAATGATTTCTGCACTTCTAAAGTGCATTGGCAAATCATCCAAGTGATGCATTGATTCTGATTCGTGATGAGTTAGCGACGTATTAAGCAATGGATGAAAAGATTCAAATCGATTACGACCTGCATTTTTAGCGTAATACATAGCAGCATCAGCATCGCGAATAATTTCATCAGTGTGCTTATAACTCGGTTGAGAGTAAGTAATACCAATACTCGCACCGCTTTGAATACATTGACCTTTTAAACAAAACGGCTTTTTCATTATCTCAATAATTCGCTTAGCAACATCTTGTGCTTGCTGTTGCTCTGTTAGATGAGTCAACAACACAACAAATTCATCGCCGCCTAAGCGCGCTAATAAATCATGCTCACGAATACAGTGCGAAAAGGATTCTGCAACACTAATTAAAAACTGATCTCCGGCTTGATGACCAAGCTGATCATTAATGTCTTTAAATTTATCTAAATCGATAAATAACACTGCAAATTGTTGTTCTGGATAGCGCTGGTAGTGCTGAAGTGTTTTCTCAAGCTGAGTTAAGAATAAACTGCGATTTGGTAAACTAGTGAGAGAATCATGATGGGCATCATGATAAAGCTGTTGCTCTATTTTTTTACGTTCTTCCATCTGCATTTGCAAGTGCATATTAGCTTGGCGTAATTCTTTGGTTTTTTCGGCCACTCTATGTTCAAGCTTTTGATGGCTTTGTTTAAGCGCTTGATTGGCTAAATGTGCTTGGATAACGTTGGCAATTTGATGTGAAACAAAGGTAATGAGCTCACAGTCATCTTGGCTAAATTCATGTTTGTTATTATATGCTTGGCAGACTATTAAACCGATAACACCTTGCGATGTTTTAAGAGGGGCACCTA
Source organism: Pseudoalteromonas thalassia (assembly GCF_049257215.1). Taxonomy (NCBI): domain Bacteria; kingdom Pseudomonadati; phylum Pseudomonadota; class Gammaproteobacteria; order Alteromonadales; family Pseudoalteromonadaceae; genus Pseudoalteromonas; species Pseudoalteromonas thalassia. The sequence continues at coordinate 73,829 of NZ_JBMMUE010000016.1, read as the reverse complement.
ACCAGCTCGTGGCTGTTTGTTCTCGGGGAACATTAACAGGCTTTTCAACTATGCCAAGTTTAACCAGTTCTTGCTCTCTTTTACTATCAATAAGCTGGCATTTTTCGGTACTTAGCACTAATTCACTGTAGCCTTTAGCAAACGGACGTGGCTTAGCATTGTTATTATATTCATCAACACAATACGGAAAGCTTAACCAGTTTGTGTTTTCATCATACAGTGCAATATATAAATTATCTGCGTATGTAATTGTTTTAATAATTTCATGCACATGCAGATAAACATCCTCTAAGTTTTCACTGAGCGTAGCTAGCTCTGAGATTTTAAACAGGATCTGTTGTCGCTCGAGGGCATTTTTCCGATGTTGAATTTCTTCGTTGAGGGCTTGGTTACTTTGCGTTAGTGCACGAGTACGAATTTTTACTTCTGATTCTAGTAATTCACGTTTTTTGACCCGCTCAATCGCTGTTGCTAAGTACATCGACATCGCTTCGAGTAGTTCAATTTGCTGCTCGGTATAGCCATTTTGTTCATCGTAACTTTGTGCAACCATTACACCAATGATTGTTTTATCTCGGTATACAGGTACACCCACCCAATGCTCCGCCGGGGTTCCAAATACTTTAAACAGACCTTGCTGCTCGGCTAGCTCTGTTTGTTGTTTAGTAAAGTAACTGGTTTCTCCGTGTTTAAACACATACCCCGTTAATCCTTCCTTAAAGTACTGCTCATATTTTAAAGGCACCGATAAACCATCTTTTTCATCGGCAAAATAAGACAGTTCGAGGTTATCGTATACAGGATTGTGTAAAACGACGAAAAAATTCTTACTAGGAATAAAATCTTGTAAAATTTCGTGAATAGCTGGATATAGTAGGGTTAATTCGGCAACAGTGCTGGCCTGCTCTGATAATTGTAAGAGAGCATTTTGCAGGTGATGTGATTGCTTATACTGTTGTAAAAGCGATTTTAAACGAGCATTTTTACGGGCTAGTTTATCAATGTGTGTTGCTGAATCTTCCAATGATTTAGAACCAGATCTTATTATTGTTTAAATATCGTCCTATATAGTTCCACTTTTTTATTAGATCGTCAAGTAACAGTTGTTAACAAAATACTAATTAATTGTGGGGCTAATTCGGCGACAGAGCTAGCCTGGCGAGCAAAAATGAGCACAAAAAAAGGGCTTAAAAAATTTAAGCCCTTAGTATTAGTTTTTGAATTGTTACTTGCTAGTCATAAAGTCGATAGCAGCACTGATTTCTTCATCAGAACAATCCATACATGTACCTTTTGGTGGCATCGCATTGAAGCCATTGATAGCATGATCTAATAGTGTATCTTTACCTTTAGCAATACGAGGAGCCCAATCATCAGCTGATTTAGGAGCACCTAATGCACCAGTACCATGGCATGCAAAACATGCTGCTTGATAAACTTGTTCACCAGAACGAGGGCCAGTAGGCTCAGCAGCGGCCGCAGCTTTATCACCTTCTAGATATACAGAACCAATTGGCGCTAGACGCTTTTTAATAGCATCTTCAGTCAAAGAGTTGTCATACGCTTGTGCATATGCCGTTGTTGCTAGCAGTAATAATGCAGCTGATAGTTTTTTCATTTTGCCTTGCTCACTTCGATTTGAACGTGATCAATCACGATATCTGACGGAAATTAGAACGATTATAACGCTAAGCCACAATTTATAAAATGATCTAAAAGGCTTTTTCTTGATAAAAAACGTCATTTTTTTGCGTTAGCGCAAGAAAAGCCAGCATTAGATGCTGGCCTTAACATAAATAATTAAACGAGTTCTAAGACCTTATTTACTAATTTTTCGATACCTGCATCTGCATCTAAAATGCTTTGCGCCAGCATATATGCAGGAGTCGTGACCACTTTGTGTTGCTCATCAACAACGATATCATTAACTGCACAGCTTTGGTGTGAACCACCAAGTTGTTCAATGGCCGCTGCTGTATCTGCATCATTACCAATGGTTGTTTTGACTCCTTTACCATAGATCATTGGTAACATTGCCGGTGCAATACACATATATCCAGCTGCTTTGTTTGCATCAACAAAGGCCTTTGCTGTTGTAAGTACATCATTTTGCACTTGGGCATCAGCACCTTTCACTGCAAAGTCAGATAAATTTTTCGCGGCACCAAAACCACCTGGTACGATTAAGGCATCAAACTCATTCACATTAAGCTCGGTTAATGCTTTTATTTCACCACGTGCGATACGTGCCGCTTCTACTAATACATTACGGTTTGGAGTCATTTCTTCGCCCGTTAGATGATTAATAGTGTGCATTTGCTCAATATCAGGAGCGAAACATTGATAGCTTGCACCTGCTTTAGCAATGTGTAGTAAAGTTAGGACGGCTTCGTTGATTTCTGCACCATCATAAACACCGCAACCCGCTAAAATTACAGCAACTTTTTTCATTTTTTGTCTCTCCTTAATGTGACTAACGCTAGTGTAACAATTATGCGAGTCAGGCGACAAAATAAAAAATTTTTGATGCTCAGTTACTCGCAAAGCATGATGAATGGCTGTTTATGCCATTTCATAAATAGCTAACGAAAAAAAAAGTATAAAGGATCGCTATGATCTTTGATCCATTATGCTAGAATACTCCTCCGGTTATGAAAAGGGATGTTAATTCGGTATCGAATAAGCACAAGGTAAATCGCTGCTAAAACCGTTTTCCACATCGGATAAAAATAATAAAAAAAGAACCACGCATTATCTTTTTTAAATAAAAACATAGTCTTAATAAAATTTTCCTAAGTGTTTTTACATTTTGGGAGGATTAACTGTGTCCGTTATCTACATAGTTATCCACAGGTTGCTATTGAGTTAAACGCTTGTTGGTTAATAATTCACAGTCGTTTTCTTCATAGCCTTATGGCATGCTTACAAACAATTTAATGTTATTCAATTAGGATCCAATTTCACCATGGCTCAGATCCCTGAAAATCCACTAATTCTTGTTGATGGTTCTTCTTATTTATTCCGTGCATATCATTCGCCACCGCACCTTACTAATTCTAAAGGTGAAGCGACAGGTGCTATATACGGTGTTGTAAATATGCTGAAGAGTTTGATCAAACAATATGATCCATCACATATGGTTGTAGTGTTTGATGCGAAGGGAAAAACCTTTAGAAATGATATGTACAGCGAATATAAAGCTAATCGTCCACCTATGCCGGATGACTTACGCACACAAATTGCGCCCTTACATAACATTATTAAAGCAATGGGTTTTCCGCTTATCAGTATTGAAGGTGTTGAAGCCGATGATGTGATTGGTACATTTGCACGTATTGCCTCTGAGCAACAGCGCCATGTGCTGATCTCTACCGGCGATAAAGATATGGCGCAGCTAGTAAATGAACATGTAACGCTTATCAACACAATGACCGATAGCATCTCAGATCCAGAAACTGTGGTTGAAAAGTTTGGTGTTGGACCTGAGCTGATCATTGATTACCTTGCCTTAATGGGTGACAAAGTCGATAACATTCCGGGTGTTGATGGCTGTGGTCCAAAAACGGCGGTGAAATGGTTACAAAAATACGGATCATTACAAGGTGTTATTGATCACGCTAGTGAGATCAAAGGCAAGATTGGTGAAAAGCTTGCTGCAGCACTTGATCATTTGCCACTTAGCTATGAGCTGGCAACCATAAAATGTGATGTTGAAGTTGAAACGGACCTTGAAAGTTTCAAACTACAAGAGCCAAACCGTGATGAACTGATTGCACTTTATGGTGAATGTGAGTTCCGCCGTTGGTTAGCTGAGTTACTTGATAACCCTAAAGATGCTGACACTCATTTAGATGTACCAACAGAAGCCAACGAACTACCTAAAGTGGATGATGCGCACTACGAAACAATCTTAACTGAAGAGCAGCTTGATACCTTAGTTGCGCAGTTAAATGACGCCGAGCTTTTTGCCTTCGATACTGAAACAACCAGCCTTGATTACATGCAGGCCCAATTGGTTGGTATGAGCTTTGCGGTTAAAGCCGGTGAAGCGGCTTACCTTCCGGTTGCTCACGATTACCCAGATGCGCCAGAGCAATTAAGCTTAGACACAGTTATGGCAAAAATTGGCCCAATCTTAGCTGACGAAAACAAGGCAAAAGTAGGCCAGAATCTAAAATACGATAAAAGTGTATTAGCGAATGCAGGCTTTGAATTAAAGGGTATTAAGTACGACACTATGTTGGAGTCGTATGTATTTAATAGTGTAGGCAGCCGTCATGATATGGATTCGCTGGCACTTAAATACCTAGGCCACAAAAATATCAGCTTCGAAGATATTGCTGGTAAAGGTAAAAAGCAGCTGACATTTAATCAAATTGAGCTCGAAAAAGCCGCACCATACGCTGCTGAAGATGCAGATATAACGCTTCGTCTTCATCAAGTGTTATGGCCAAAAATTGATGCTGATAGCCAATTAAAATCGGTATTCGAAGACATTGAATTACCACTTGTGTCGGTGCTTTCTGATATTGAACGTACCGGTGTTGCAATTGATAGCAACATGCTGGCAGCTCACAGCCAGCGTTTAGGCGAACGTTTATTAGAGCTTGAGCAAGAAGCCTATGATATGGCTGGTGAAAAGTTTAACTTAGGTTCACCTAAGCAGCTGCAAGCAATCTTGTTTGAAAAGCTAGAGCTTCCGGTTATCAAGAAAACACCAAAAGGTGCACCGTCGACGGCAGAAGAAGTATTGCAAGAACTTGCTCATGATTACCCGCTACCTAAGGTAATTATTGAACACCGTGGTTTATCGAAACTGAAATCAACGTACACAGATAAACTACCGTTAATGGTGAATGAGCGCACTAAGCGTGTGCATACTTCTTACCATCAAGCGGTAACAGCAACGGGGCGTTTAAGTTCAACGGATCCAAACTTACAGAATATTCCAATTCGTTCGGAAGAGGGTCGTCGTATTCGTGAAGCCTTTATTGCTGCACCTGGCCATAAAATTGTCGCTGCCGATTACAGCCAAATTGAATTGCGTATCATGGCGCACTTATCACAAGATAAAGGCCTACTTACCGCGTTTGCTAATGGCTTAGATGTTCATAGCGCCACCGCAGCAGAAGTATTCGGCGTTAGCCTTGAAGAGGTTACCAGCGATATGCGCCGTAAAGCCAAAGCGGTTAACTTTGGTTTAATTTATGGCATGTCAGCGTTTGGTTTATCACGTCAGTTAGATGTACCACGTCATGAAGCACAGCATTATATTGATAAATATTTCGAGCGTTTCCCGGGCGTACTTGAGTACATGGAAACTACCCGTGAAAAAGCGGCTGATAAAGGTTATGTAGAGACTATTTTTGGTCGTCGCTTACATTTACCAGAAATCAACGCCCGTAACGGTGCTCGTCGCAAAGCCGCTGAGCGTGCAGCTATCAATGCGCCAATGCAAGGTACTGCTGCTGATATCATCAAAAAAGCGATGCTTAAAGTTCATCAGTGGGTAAACGCACAAGCTGAAGGGTCAGTGAAGCTTCTAATGCAAGTGCACGATGAATTAGTGTTCGAAATTAAAGAAGAGTGTGTTGACGACTACAAAGCTGAAATCTGTAAGCTAATGTCAGAAGCTGCCACTCTTGATGTGCCACTGATTGTTGAAGCCGACAGCGGTGACAACTGGCAACAAGCTCACTAATAGCTGCAATAAATGAGAGTTGTCAGCTATCAGGTTAAAAGTTAGCGAGTTTCTAAGGGAAAGAGTAAAGTTAGCGAGTTGCTTGACGCGTTAGCTAAGTCATTCAGACTTGCTAACTTGCTAACTTGCTAACTTGCTAACTTGCTAACTTGCTAACTTGCTAACTTGCTAACTTGCTATAACCCGAACTCTTGTAACCTTTTTACATGTTGACGATAAAGCTCAACAGGGTCGACTTCGCGTAAATGATGCAAACCTATAAATTGATTGATTTCATCTAAATGATTCATTTTATAATCATCTTTAATGACATGACCTAAGTGACTACTACAGCGTGAAATCAGGCCATCATCTTGACCTACGATCAATATTGATCCAAGCAGCATAGATAAGTCGGTTGGATCAAGAATATTGGTAAGCGCTGCTGTGCCACTCCACGAAAAATAATACACCCCATTACTGGCAAGCATTTGTCCTTGCTCGCATGCCGTTGGCGGTAAACCTTCTGGGTACTTTTGATTGAATACAGAGGCTCCTTGGCTGGTTAAGCTATGTAATGCTGCTAACGGATCTTGCGGTAAATCACTGTGACCTGATAGTAACGAAATCATGCTGCCTAGTGCTGCAAATACTAGCTTAAACGAATGTTCAGATGGTGAGTTTGGTTTTATTTCTTCGCGAATAAGATCAGCAAGTGTACTGCCATAGTTTGCACCCCCGATACTGGTCACAGAGGCAACTAAGTTAGGCGAGATCGAAGCGACATAGCGAACCGTTTGCGCTCCTTGACTATGACCAATTAAGTTAACCTTTTCTGCGCCCGTGAGTGCCAAAATATGATTAACCTGAGCCAGTAATTGTTGACCACGAAACTCTGAACTGTGAACAGCTGACACAGCAGCAACAAAAACCTGGTGGCCATCAAGCGATAAAGTGCTGGGGATATTATGAAAATAGTCAACGCCTAATAGGCTATCAAAACCTAACAGCCCATGTACCAAAACAATCGGGTATTGAGTGCTATTATTTTTCGCGTGACAGGGCGAGCTCAGCGAAATGAGTAAGATGGTAGCTAGTGCTAGGAGGCATTTTTTCATTCCTTTTTACTCTTGTGCTAAGTTTTTGCCATCAACATGTATTAATAATGCTGCTATTTTCTCTGATTAATTTAACGATACCTTAAATAACCACTTGATGTAATGTTAATTATAGGTAAACAAGAAAAGATAGTTTTAGAGTTTCGTTATATGTTTATCAAATCGAGCGTTTTCTTTGCGGATGCAATTTCTTTTTAACGCGGACTTTGTTAAAGTCCGCGCCGTCCTCATCCTGTAGGACATCCTGTTGATGATGCATCTGAAAAGATGCAACGTATTGATAGCTTCTCCCCAGTTTGCTATACCGGCTCGCTTGTTATTGAGCGAGCCGTTTTTTCTCTTCTTATCATACAATTCATTGCACAAATTAACGCAGGTGATACCATCTAATAGATTGTTATTATCTTCGAAGGAATGCGTTATGTTTAAATCTGTGGCCTTTGCCGCCTTATCATTATCAAGTTTATTAGTTGCTCCTTTTGCTAGTGCAAACTGGCAGGTTAACAATGAGCAAAGCAAGGTTAGCTTTGTATCTATCAAAAAGAATTCAATTGCTGAAGCGCATCATTTCAAAAAAGTATCAGGTACGTTGAATGAGCAAGGTCAATTCAAGTTAATGATCGATCTTAGCTCTGTTGAAACGCTAATTCCTATCCGTAATGAGCGCATGACTAAATTGTTGTTCGAAACAGCTGAGTTTCCTCATGCAGTTTTAACTGCTGATTTAAGTAAATCATTATTAGCATTGAAGCCAGGACAACATGTATTAACTGGTTTGAAAGCCGAGCTTGACTTCCATGGCAATAAAAAAGAGTTAACGATTGATGTACTGGCAAACATGTCACCCAATGGTGATGTGACAGTTTCTTCGTTCTCACCAGTGATTATTAATGCAGCTGATTTCAAAGTAACAGAAGGCATTGCACAGCTACAAAAGCTTGCTGGTTTACCATCTATTGCAACAGCTGTTCCTGTAACTTTTTCTTTGACGCTCGATAAAGATAAGTAATGCAGTCGCTTGCCGAGCTAGAAGCTGCACTTGCAGAGCCTGATAAACCTTTTGATCAATGGCAACCAGACAATTGTGGTCAGTTGCCTATTGAGATCAATGGTCAAGGAGTGTGGTTTTATGCTGGCAGCGAAATTCAACGGGAGGCAATGGTCAAACTTTTTGCCTCCGTACTTTGTAAGGAAGCCAATACTTACTATTTAAAAACGCCAGTAGAGAAAATGGCGATTACAGTCATTGATGTGCCTTTTGTTATTGTTGATTGGTATTTTGAAAAGACCGAGCAAGGGCTGGCTTTATGCTGTGTTGATAATCTACAACGCACTTGGTTAGTGACATCATCGCAACCACTACAATTACGCAAATTTGAAAATCTGCAGGTACCTTATTTACAGTTAGCACATGGGTTAGCGGCAAGAGTATCGAGAAATGTTTATTATCAATGGGCTGAAATAGCCTGCTCAGACGAGCAGGGCTACTTTATAGAGTCATTAGGTAAGCGTTATTACTTGGCCTAAGCTTCTGGTTCTTCTTCAGATTCAGGAGTTTGAACTTCAATTGGCCCTAAGAACCATTCATCTAGCTTTTTAGCAACTTCTGGCAAGCCTGTTCCTTTTAATGATGAAAATGCATGAACAGTAATATCACCTTCCAAGCTACTTAGCTCACGGCGAACTTGTAAAACTTGTGCTTTACGTGCGCCCTGTTTTAATTTGTCGGCTTTAGTTAAAAGTGCAAGTACTGGGATCTCACTGCCAACGGCCCAGTCAATTAAGTCACGATCAAGATCTTTTAGTGGATGACGAATATCCATTAAAATAACAATCCCTTTCAAACTTTGGCGCTTTTGTAAGTACTCACCTAACGATTTTTGCCATTTCTTCTTCATTTCGATTGGCACTTTCGCAAAGCCGTAACCAGGTAAGTCGATAAGGCGTTTATCAGCATCAAGCTCAAAAGTATTGATCAACTGAGTACGACCCGGCGTTTTAGAGGTACGTGCTAACTTTTGATCAGTTAGCGTATTAAGGGCACTTGATTTACCCGCATTAGAGCGACCAGCAAACGCGACTTCAATCCCCGTATCAGCAGGCAAGCGTGAGATGTCAGGTGCGCTAGTAACAAAGGACGCAGTATTGTATTTGATACGAGATTTGAGCACAGGCTCTCCTAATCTTTTATAAATAATGTTGAACAGTGACTAAAATTCACTTAAGACGCGTATTTTATACTATTAAAGCAGCATTCAAAAGCGTATTTAAGCGTGCTAAATTTAGTTACATAGTGGGAAAATTTCTAGATAGAAACTTAATCTAAGTCAAATCCCTATAAATTATGAGCTTAAAGTGGGCAGAAAACGTGCCAGAGAATTTATTATCGTGTAGAATATAGAAATCACAACATCCATATTGTAGATGATACAGGGTCGGAAACAGAGAATTCACCATGAAAAAAATAGCACTATCTTTAACTATATTGCTTGGAACGTTGTCAGCAAGCAACGCAACAGCATTTGATGGCGATGTAAACGCAGGTAAAGAGAAATCGGCAACGTGTGCGGCCTGTCACGGCCCAGACGGTAATGCACCGGTTAATATCTACCCTAAAATTGCAGGCCAACACGCAGATTATATCTATAAACAATTACAAGAGTTTAAATTAGGTATGACGTCTGGCGGCAAAGAAGGCCGTATGGATCCAGTAATGAGTGGTATGGCTATGCCGCTTAGCGATCAAGACATGAAAGACCTAGCAGCTTACTTCTCTTCTTTAAATATGTCTGAAGGTTCAACACCTAAAGATGTAGTAGAAGTGGGTCAGCAGCTTTATAAAGCCGGTGATGCAGAGCGTGGTATTCCAGCATGTGCTGCGTGTCACGGTCCTCGTGGTAACGGTACATCACTTGCTAAATTCCCAAAAATTTCGTTCCAACACCCAGAATACATCAAGTCTCAACTTGAAAAATTCCGTGATGGTACACGCAATAATGACCTAAACGGCATGATGCAAGACATCGCTAAAAAATTAACAGACAAAGACATCGAAGTTCTTTCAAAATACTTAGGTGGCTTACACTAAAGTCTGATTGCCGAATGTAAATATTGGCATTAAAGTGTACAAATTGTAAAAAAAGCAGCGCAAGCTGCTTTTTTTCATATTTATCTCATCGAAATTTCTTACTTCCTTGTGAGACATTGCCCACACTTCAATGTGAGCTAAATCTTATTTTTATTTTTTTTTATAATATAACAAATTGTTTTAAAAGGTAATTGTCGTTTTTTAATCTTTTGACTGTAAGAAAAGTTATATAAATTAGTTGTAACAAAATTATTAATGAGTAAATTAACCACTGTCGCTGAGACAATAAAAACAACAAGGACAAAGCAATAAGGAAAGTGATTGCGGCAAATCTTTAGGGGGTTACATCGTTTGATGTACTAAAGGAAATAACAAAAAAGTGTCAGGATTGACCGAGAATAATAAAAGCTCACGGAAGTTTAATAATAAAAACAAAATGGAATGCTACACGGAAGGTTTAAAAATAACAAAATGGATAAAAAATAATAATAAAAATAATAAAGACTAAAAGTCGAAGGGAGAAGTGTCCAAATTATTGGCGCTCAGATTAGTAGGCGGTAGAGATGTTTTCTCTACCGCCTTTTTATTTGTCCTGTTACAATAGCCACCGTTTGTACTAATACCAATCGACTTAAATATTTAGCTGCTAAATAACTTAACACGATTGATATGAGAGTATGAAAAGTGCGCAGTTCGTCATGTTGACAAACCACATCCGCACACCGAATTCTTCTGGTTATGCCAGCATTACAATGCCGCTAAAGGTGTTGTGCACAACCTCTTAAGTGAGACGATCAAGATATGAGTAGAAAGAAAAAGTCGCGTAAAATTCCATCAAATGGCCCGGTACGTCTGAGTAAAGAAAAACTTAGAGAGATGCGAGCGTTGAAGGAGCAGCGAGTTAAAAAGACCAAAGGTGCTAAACCAGGTTCTCGAAACGCCCCTGACGTGCAAAAGGGAGAGAACACAAAGGCTAATAACCAACCGAAAGATAAACGTGTTGGTAGCAAAAAGCCAGTTTCATTAGTTGCGCCTAAAGCTGAACCAAAAGTTGAAATGAAACGTAACTTAAAACCAATGGTTGAGCTTAAGAAAGTTAATGAGCCAGAGCTAACACCAGAGCAAGAGCTAGAAGCATTAGAAAATGATGAGCGCTTATTAAAGCTTGTTGAGCGTCACGAACGTGGTGAGTTGTTAACAGGTAAAGATGCTAAGTACTTCAATAGTCGTATCGCACGTCACCAAGAGTTATGTGAACTGCTAGGTATTGAAGACGAAGACGAGTACGAAGATGACTTTGAAGATGATTCATACGATGAAGGTGAATCTGACTTCGATAAGTACTTATCTGATGACCTAGCAAACGAATGGTTAGATGACGAAGATGAGGATGAACGATGAGCATACCCTTGATTATTGCCATAGTTATTGGTGCGGCAATTATCGCAGGACTTGCGTTTTATGCAGGACAACTTCTGTATAAACTAAAAGAGCAAAATAAGCTTATCGCTAAGAAAAAAGCTGAGTATGCGCTAAAGCTTGCTGACTCAAAAGCAAAGCGTAATGCAAAGTTAGCCGACAGCATTCATTTAATTGCCCGTGCGATGAATGAAGAGCAATGTGAGTTCTCAGAAGGCTGTCTACGCATTTGGGTGCTGATCTCTCAATACAGCTTTGCAGAAGAGTTTGAGTTAAGTGAGCGCTACCCAGGCATATTCAAAATGTACGAAGTTGTAAAAGACATGCCAACGCACGATGCCCGTAAAAAGTACTCTAAAAAAGAGATCTTTAAAATGGACACCACTCGTTGGCGTGCTGAAGAGCAGCATAGCGATGAGATTAAAGCAGATTGCGCACGTATTATTGAAGAGTTTAAAGCAGCTCCAGGCAGCGAAAACGTAGTATTTAATTAAGTTGACGTATCGTTGAATTAAGCTAATTAAACAGCAGAGCCTAGGCTCTGCTTTTTGTTGTTAAATTACTCGTGAGAAACGAGTTTGCTTTATTTGTTGTTGTAGGTGCGCATCAAAGCACATACAAATAATACGAATAAATAAATTACCGCGGGCTGTTACTGTGATCTTATTTTGGCTAACAGACACCAAGCCATCAGCTAGTAATGGGTCCAGTGCTTGCAATGCCTCACAGAAATAGCTGGCAAAGTTGATATTAAACTGTTTTTCGATTGAGGGAATATCCAGCTCAAACTGGCAGATCAATTGTTTGATCACCGCTGCACGTAAAGTATCGTCATCAGTGAGAGCGACACCTTTACATACTGCATTGCCAAAGCCTTCTTGCACGGCTTTGTAATAGTGCTTTAACTCTTTTTCGTTTTGTAAAATGGCATTGCCAATTTGCGAAATCGACGACACACCCAAACCTAATAAGTCACACTGACCATGTGTTGTGTAACCTTGGAAATTACGGTGTAATTTACCTTCATTTTGGGCAATCGCTAGTTCATTATCCTTACGAGCAAAGTGATCCATACCGATAAACTGATAGCCCGCCGCTAACATTTGCTCAAGTGTATTTTTGAACATAGTAAGTTTATCGCCAGCAGAAGGTAAGTCAGCGTCTTTAATTTTACGTTGCGCTGCAAATCTATCTGGTAAATGAGCATAGTTAAATACCGACACGCGATCAGGATTTAGCTCAATCAGCTGTGCAATCGTCTCTTTAAAGCTTTCAGGTGTCTGTAATGGCAAACCGTAAATCATATCAGCATTAATAGATTTAAAGCCAAGCTCACGAGCCTCGCTAATTAAACCTTTTACTGACTGCACGCTTTGCGGACGATTAACCGCCAGCTGTACAGCATCATTAAAATCTTGAATACCAAACGAGACACGATTGAAGCCAAGCTTACGCAGATGTACTAACATGCCATCAGCTAAAGAGCGAGGGTCAATCTCAATTCCGCGCTCAGCATCATCAGCAAAATTAAAATGCTGCTCAACTAACGCCATTAAGCGGCTCATTTGCTCTGCAGATAAAAACGTTGGCGTACCACCCCCTAAATGCAGTTGCTCAACGTTATAATCAGCAAAAAGCGTTGCCTGCTCAGCAATCTCAAGCGCTAAATTATCGAGGTATAAATCGGCTTTAGACTGATGACGAGTGATCACCTTATTACAACCACAGTAATAACAAAGCTGACTGCAAAAAGGGATATGGATATACAACGATAAAGAACGGCTTTTCGATGCCGCAATCGCGTTAATCATATCTTGTTGGTTATAACCATCAGCTAGAGACAACGCAGTGGGGTAAGATGTATATCTTGGCCCTGAAATATTGTATTTATTGATCAAAGATTGATCCCAGCTTGGTAAATTTATCACAGTCAGCACTCCGCAATTGATTGAGCGGCTATTTTAACGAGTTTAGTGATTTAGCTATTTGATCTAGAACAATGTCGGAGGCTAGAAATCAATTGACATGCTTTAAGGTCGTTGAAAAAACAAAGAGTTTACTATTTGAGCAAATAGTTTAAGGATTTTTAAAATAAAGAGTTTTGCTAGTGACAAGGTTACAAAAACTTTTTATACTGCAACCCGCTTTAGTGAGTTAGTCTTCCTAAACGTATCTCAAAATTAGCAAAAGCTAATACAATGGCCCCTTAGCTCAGTTGGTTAGAGCACACGACTCATAATCGTTAGGTCCCCAGTTCAAGTCTGGGAGGGGCCACCATTTTCTTACTGTAAAAATCCAAAAATCAAAAGCTTATATCTATTTTTAGCAATTGTGTTCCACTTTTGTTCCACCCCTTTTTTATCCTTAAAATTCAACGAAATAAAATTATTTTTAATTTTTTAAAAATATTTTGTCAGGTTTTTTGAGTTTGTCTCGTCTATAGCTGCAAATGACACGAAGTTGTTCTATTTGGTGGTAGCGATAGGCAGTGTCTTATGTATCTATTTTTACGAAAAGGACAAACTCATGACGATTACAACCTCAACTGTGAATACGCTAAAACTTGATTCAATGAACGCACCATTTAGTGGTGCTACTCTTTGGTTAAAAGAAGGATGGGCGCTATTTAAAAAAGCACCGTTTAAACTTTTTTTACTTATGACGCTGTTCGCTATTGTACCTGGTGTGGTGCAACTATTGCCTGCACCTACTGGTTTAACCGTATCAAAATGGTTAGCGCCTATGCTTATGGCAACGGTATGGCCTTTGTTGTTTAACCTGAATAATAACCAGAGATTTTCATTTAGGCATAATGCAACATGGGCGAAGTGGGGCAGGGTTGCGACTTGGTCTGTTGTGGGTATTTTACTGGCGCTGGTGCAATTTGCTGTTGGCAGTGCTTTGATCGGTAGTGAGCAGTTATCGGCATTATTGTCTGGTCAGTTTGTTGATGTTGAGCGCTGGCGCGTAGGGGTTATGTTTGTATCAATTGTCCCTATAAATATGCTGCTTATGTTTGTGGTGCCCCTGTTACTTTTAAATAATGCTTCGCTTATTTCAGCTGTAAAAGAAAGCATTACAACCGCATTAACGGTGATTAAACCATTAAGCATACTTTGTTTGATTAATATGCTTGTTACCTTTGTTGCCCCTTATAGTCTTTTACCTATGCTATTGGTGGGGCCTGTATTAGCATGTACCTTCTTTTGTGCCTATACTCGTTTGTTTAAATAATAATAAAAACATGGAAGTACAGTGAGAGCTGACGTTCAAATAAATTCGTTGCTGAATGAATACGCGCCGTTGTTGGCGCGTGTTGCTGCAACCTACGAGATAAACCAAGCGCTGCAAGATGAGCTAATTCAAGAGATGTCGCTTGCTGTTTGGCGCGCTTTTGAAAGTAGCGGCTCATCTCCCGATATTGCCTTTCGAGGTGATGCCAGCATGAAAACCTATATTGCCCGAATAGCTCACAATAAAGCGGTTGATCATGTGATTAAAGAGCAAAACCGTAAAGAGATGGCAAGCTCTGAAAGTATTAATTACACCCACGCCTTAAGTGCACATAAATCACCAGACGACAGTTTAGATTTAATGGCTGCCCTTCGTAAATTAGCACTGAAATACCGGCAGGTGCTTGCTTTGCAGCTTGAAGGGTTTAATCAAAATGAGATAGCTCAAACGCTGGGATTGTCTGAAGATGCAGTTGCTAAACGTGCAAGTAGAGCAAGACAACAACTTGCGAGCCTAATGGAGTAATAAAGTGGATAAATTCGAAGCAGATGATCAATTAGCCAAGTGGCAGCAGGCATTCGTGCAAGCAACCCCGAAAGTGGATAGCGCGGCGTTAATTGCACAAACACAAAAGTCGCGAACTAAGTTAAAGCTAAAAGGTTTAATCGACTCTTTATTAGGTGTTGTGGTAACCGTGTTTTGTATTTACGCCATGTTGTTTGAGGCAAAAAATACGTATGAAACCATTATGTTTGCGCTATTAGCGCCTATTCCTTTAGGTTTTGGGGTTTGGTCATACCGTTTAAGACGAAAGCTTTGGCGAGCAGAAACGCTAGATGTCAATGCAATGCTTAATTTTAAAGAAAACCAGCTGAAGCACCAAGTTCACTACTGGCAAGTGAGTTTTATTGGCTGTGTCATTCTTTGGTGCGCTTTGCTAATCGTTGCTTTGATTAACATGGTAATGTTTAAAACATACAGCCTATGGCTTATCCAGCTTGGCATTAATGGCACTATCGTACTGGCTGTTTATATACGTTATCAAAAACTAAGAGCACAGCTTGTTAAAGCGCTAGAGAGTATTCAAGCAATGCGTGGATAATGCTTCTTGACGAGCCGTTCCTAAAACTTATATAACGTGTTATTCAAATAATAATAAAGGATATAGAGATGGAAGTTTTATACAGTATTTTGTTTTGGGGATCGCCTGTCGGCTTGGGTTTGTTCTTTTTCTTATCATGCACGGGAGCAGGGGTGCTTTTTTGGGGGATTGCACAGCTTAAGAAAGCTTCATCTCATTAAAAAGCTGATGTGTGAAAACATCGGCTCATAACGACTTCGACTTGCGAAATATACGCTAATTAAATGAGTTGTTAGGAATACCATTACGGTCTTCACCTTATCGCTTTTCTCCCTTCCACCGCTCAGATATGCCGCTTATCTTTTTTTGATAAGAATTGTTACATATTCGGTTTTATTGTTTTGCTTGAGAGGTTTATTATGGAGAAAGCGAAAAACTAATGATTAATTAGGTTTGCTAGTTTTTCGATAAATACATCAAAAAATAATTAGTACGGGACTCCCATGAAAAAAGTAACACTTACCGCGGCAAGTATTGCACTAGCCCTCGGTCTTGTTGGTTGTGGTGAAAAAGAACAAGAAACTAAAGCACCAGCAACTGCGGCCGTCACTGAAGCAAAAGCACCTTTAAATTCAGGTATTGAACTGGCGAACATGGACAAGTCTGTTCGCGCACAAGATGACTTTTACTATCACGTAAACGGCGAATGGCTAGAAAAAACAGAAATTCCAGGTGATAAATCAAACTATGGTTCATTCACTCAGCTTTACGATGATTCGCAAAAAGCGATGAAAGAAGTGCTAGAAAAGGCAGCGGCAAACACTAATGTTAAACCGGGGTCAGATGAAGCTAAGTTAGCGGCGTTCTATAACAGCTATATGGATGAAGCAGGCCGTGAAGCGGCTGGTATCAAACCATTAACGCCAGTACTTGCAAGCGTTGATGCAGTAAAGAGCAAGCCTGAGCTTGTTGCTTTAATGGCTGAACTTCGCATTAAAGGTGGTAGCTTACCATTTGGTTATTATGTCAATAATGATGCAAAAAACTCGAGCGAATACGCGATGTATGTTTATCAGTCTGGTTTAGGTTTACCAGATCGTGATTATTATCTAAAAGACGATGAAAAATTCACAAAAATTCGTGAAGCTTACCAAGCATATGTTACAGCTATTTTAAGTAAAGCGGGTGTAGCAGATGCAGAATCTGCGGCTAAAGCTATTATTGATCTTGAAACAAGCATTGCTGATGCGCAGTGGAGCCGAGTTGAAAGTCGTGATGCTACTAAATCTTACAACAAGATGAGCGTTGCAGATGCTAACAAACTTACTGGCGACTTTGACTTTGCAGCTTATCTTGATGCGTCAGGTATCAAAACTGAAGAGGTAATCATTCGCCAACCTAGTTACCTAGAAAAATTTGCAGGTATCTACAAGGATACAGACTTAGCAACTTGGCAGAATTACCTTAAGTTCCACTTTGTGAGCAACTACGCTGCACTATTAGATAAAGAGCTTGTAGATCTTAACTTTGATTTTTACAGCACAACGCTTCGTGGTGTGACTGAGCAATCTCCGCTTTGGAAAAAAGCAGTTGATGCATCAAACGGTGTATTAGGTGAAATGCTTGGTAAAGTATACGTTAAAGATAACTTCCCACCTGAAGCGAAAGCGCGTATGGAAGAGTTAGTTGATAACGTAATTAGAGGTTACGCAGTTGCGATTGAAAACCTTGAGTGGATGAGCCCAGAAACAAAAGTCGCTGCAAAAGAAAAGCTTGATAAGTTCACGCCAAAAATCGGTTACCCAGATAAATGGAAAGACTACTCAGCACTTGAAGTTAAAAGCGATGATTTAGTCGGTAATTACATTCGCCACAGCGAATGGGAATATGCCGATATGATTGCTAAACTAGGTAAGCCAGTTGATCGCTCTGAGTGGCACATGACACCACAAACAGTAAACGCTTACTACAACCCAGTGAACAACGAAATCGTATTCCCTGCGGCTATCTTACAACCGCCTTTCTTTAACCTTGAAGCTGATGACGCTGTTAACTACGGTGCAATCGGTGCGGTAATCGGCCACGAACTTGGTCACGGTTTTGATGACCAAGGTGCGAAATACGATGGTGACGGAAACTTACGTAACTGGTGGAGCGAATCAGATCTTAAACAGTTTGAAGAGCGCACAGGTCAGCTAGTAGCTCAGTATAATGAATATAAGCCGTTTGAAGATGCTAGCGTAAATGGTGAGCTAACATTAGGTGAAAATATTGGTGACTTAGGCGGCTTAACAGTTGCCTATACTGCTTACCAATTATCACTTGGTGATGAAAAAGCGCCTGTGATTGATGGTTACACGGGTGATCAACGTTTCTTCATGGGATGGTCACAAATTTGGCGTCGTAAATACCGTGACGAAGAGTTACGCAACCGCCTAATGACAGACCCTCATTCACCAAGCCACTACCGTGTAATCGGTATTCTTTCAAACATGCCAGAATTCTATCAGGCGTTTGATGTGAAAGAAGGCGACAAGATGTATATCAAACCAGAAGATCGCGTAAAAATCTGGTAATTGATTATCGATTTAAAAAGGCTCTGAGTGAACGCTCAGAGCCTTTTTTGTTTGGAGCTGTCAGCTTTGACGTAGGAGGCGTTTTAACGCCGAAATTATAGATAATTTTTATGCGTGATGTTCACGGCTAAAGCCGTTCCTACGGGATTGTAGGAGGTGTTTTAACGCCGAAATGTTCAGGTGATCTTTGTACGTGATGTTCACGGCTAAAGCCGTTTCTACGGGGTTGTAGGAGGTGTATTAACGCTGGAATGATAGATGATTGTTGTGCGTGATGTTCACGGCTAAAGCCGTTCCTACGGGGTTGTAGGAGGTGTTTTAACGCCGAAATGATAGATGATTGTTGTGCGTGATGTTCACGGCTAAAGCCGTTCCTACGGGATTTTAGGAGGTGTATTAACGCCGGAATGTTCAGGTGATTTTTTTGTTCGTGATGTTCACGGCTAAAGCGGTTCATACGAGGGTTTAACTTGATTCTTATACGTCTTTGTCTAGATTTAAGATAATAAATGGAGGGTTATGGATGACCGCACATTATCAAAATCTAAGAAAGCATAGGGTATCAATCCCATTTCATTATTACTCTGTTACCACTTCAACGCTTGATAGAAAATGTTATTTCTCTGACTTTAATAATGCACGAGCTTTAATTAACACTCTAAGGGCTATAGAAGAAATTAAAGCTAAAACTATCTGTTTTGTGGTAATGCCTGATCACCTACACTGGTTATTTCAATTACAAGATAAAGTACCTTTAGCTCGATTGATTCAAGAGGTCAAAGGGAAGAGTTCATATCTCATAAACAAGCAAACATGCTCTAAACGAAAAATTTGGCAGCCAGGATATTATGATTCTTTAATAAGGAACGAAGAACATTTGCTTGGAGTATCGAGGTACATCATCGCAAACCCATTAAGGGCCGGAATTGTTAAAAGTGTGCGTGATTACCCTTTTTGGGATTGTATCTATTTATAGGTAAATTCTTCACGGCTAAAGCTGTTCCTACGGGGTTGCAGAAGGTGTTTTAGCGCCGAAATGATTATTAAAAAGCCGCAAAACTATCATTAAGCGGCTTTCTGTATACAAATTAAACCATAATCGCATCTTTAAGATACTGGAATAATTCTTTGTACGCTTTGGCTGGTTTTTCAGCTTTTACTTCTTTTGCGGCGCTGCGTACTAACTGGCGCATTTTTTGGCGCTCAAGAGAAGGGTATTGATCAATTGTTGAATTGATCAGATCGTCACCTTGTTTGATTAAATCATCACGTAGCGTTTCGATTTTGTTCATCAAAACATCCGCTTGGTTGTTTTTGTTGAGCATAATATCGATCATCGCTTGGATTTCATCAACGTTTTCAGTAGTACGTAATACTTTTGCGATATAGTTTAAGTTACGACGGTAAGCATCGCTCTTATCACTTACTTTATCAGAAACAACAAGGGCTTCTTTTAAATCGTGATTGAGTGGTAAGCGATCGCGTTGCTTTTTCGGCATTTTCGCGATTTCAGCACCCAAACCATGATATTGCATGGCTTCACGTTTTAACTCGCTTTTTGATACGTAAATAATTTCTTCTTCGATAAGTGGCTTTTTCTTCTTCGCCATAAGGATGCTCATTCAGTAAACTTAACTATTCGTTATTATACGTCATTTAGTTAATGATTAATATTAGCTGATGCACGTCTCGCAGTGTGTTAGCATTCGCTACACTATAAAAAATATCAGAACCTAGGACACACAAGATGAAAGATCCTATTTATCAACACATTTCTGAAGTGAAAGACGCGGTAAGCGAAGTACTTGAGCATGCAAAAAAGTTGGGTGCTACTGCTGCAGAAGCGGCGATGTCGAGCACGTCAGGTTTGTCTGTTAGTACGCGCATGGGCGAAGTTGAAACAATAGAGTTTAACCAAGACGGTGGCTTAGGTATTAGTGTTTATGTGGGGAATAACAAAGGCTCTGCTTCAACGGCTGATTTAAACCCTAAAACATTACGTACAGTGGTCGAAAAAGCCATTGATATTGCTAAATTCACTTCAGATGATCCATACAATGGTATCGCTGATAAAGAACTGCTTGAATTCGCACCACTTGATTTAGATCTGTATCACCCGTGGGAAGTAAGCCCAGAGCAAGGTATTGAGCTTTGCCATCAAGCAGAGCAGGCGGCACTAAACGCCGATGAGCGTATTGTAAATTCAGACGGTGCGAGTTTTTCTTCTCACCAAGGTTTGCGTGTTTATGGCAACAGCCATGGCATGATTGCAGGTTACCCGCGCACGCGTCATAGCATTAGCACCATGGTGATTGGTAAAGATGGCGAGCAAATGCAGCGCGATTCTGCTTATACCGTAGCGCGACATAAAGATGATTTAAACGATGCTGCAAAAGTAGGCCTCGAAGCGGCAACAGAAACATTGGCTAAGCTTAATAGTCAAAAGCTAGGTACCATGAAAGTGCCAGTTATCTTCAGAGCAGATATTGCCAACTCACTATTCGGTCATTTAGTGTCTGCGATTGGTGGCGGCGCGCTTTACCGTAAATCGAGCTTTTTGCTGGATAGCTTAGGCACAAAAGTATTTAGTGATTGTGTAAATATTTCTGAGCGTCCACATTTATTAAAAGGCTTAGCCTCTTCACCATTCGACTCGGAAGGGTTAAAAACTATCGACCGTGAAATTATTCAAGGTGGTGAGCTTCAAACATATCTATTAGCAAGCTACGCTGCACGTAAACTGTCTATGACACCAACGGGTCATGCTGGTGGTATTCATAACTGGTTAGTTGAGCAAACTCATGCTGACTTAAAAGCACTCTTAAAAACTATGGGCACAGGTTTACTAGTAACCGAGCTTATGGGTCAAGGTGTGAACACTGTAACGGGTGATTACTCACGTGGCGCGGCGGGTTTCTGGGTTGAGAATGGCGAAATCCAATACCCAGTCAGTGAAATCACAATTGCTGGTAACTTAAAAGATATGTTTAAAGCGGTAGTCGGTTTAGGTGGTGATATCGAGCGCCGTGGCGGTATTCAAACCGGCTCTGTATTGATTGAACAAATGCAGGTTGCTGGTAGCTGATTCATCAATAACTACTCAATTTTTAAAGCCTCACGTTTGTGGGGCTTTTTTATTTGAAAAAGTGCTTTACCTGAACTTAACTTGAGGTTTTATCTTGGTGGCAGTTTAAAAATAAAAAGGAAAACTACCATGTATTTAGAGCACGTAAACCTTGTTGTTAGTAATGTTGATGCCATGCTGCACTTTTATAAAGCTGCGTTCCCGCATTGGCGGGTGCGTAGCCAAGGTGATAGCACATGGTCAGGCAAACCGCGCAAATGGCTGCACTTTGGTGATGATTACCAATATCTTGCTCTGAGCGATAACGGTGAAGACGAAAACCGTGATTTAGCAGGGCACCAAGTGGGCCTTGCTCATTTTGCTTATGTGACAAACGATATTAATGCCGTAATTGAACGCTTGGTTGACGCTGGTTATGAAATAGATAAACAGGGTCCAGAAAACCCATATCGTAAAAATGTATATTTTATCGATCCCGCAGGTTTTGAAGTTGAGTTTGTAGAGTATTTCAGTGATATACCGAGTGAAAGGAATAATGACTTGTAGCTAGAGCTGTCAGCTTTTAGCTGTCAGCTTTCAGCTGTCAGTTTTGAGCCGAGCGGTGTTGTTTTAGGCCTTTACCAAAGGCCTGCCTAGTAAGAGGTACTTTAGTGCTGAAAGTATTTGCACAAAGAGAAGTGAATGAGAAGAGAATGAGGGAACCTCAAGATCATTTTTTACTTCCTCTAAAGCGCAGCGCCTCTTGTCCTCTTTGTGCGATTAAATGTCTTTGATGTGGGGGTGAAGTTTAGTGAGCTTTCAGCTGTCAGTTTGAAGCCGAGCGGTGTTGTTTGTAGGTCAGGTATTGATTGATGGAATAGCGTTGTATGTAAGACGCGTCAAGCAAGCGTGACGCCTACGGTGTAGGGGCCTTTTAATGCCGAACAGCTTTACTTTATTCACGGCTAAAGCTGTTCCCACGTTTGACGTAGGCGTGAAATTTATTTCGCGCGCATTCTTGTAGGTCGTGCTTTAGCGCGTCATTGATGAAACGTATGCAATATCTTGTCGCCATAAATGACGACCTACATTAACATAATCGCAACTCGCAACTTTTACTACATCTTATTCATCTCTTTCCAACTGGCTTTTAGACTGTTGGCAAAGCTGATGAACTTTTCTTTCATGGTACGTTTAACTGAAATCTCGACTGAGCCTAGCCATACATTACCTTCAATGGTAATGGTTGGGCCTTGGCCTTTATTTAAGGCGACTGATCTGTTCTCTACACTGCCAATAACGCTGAACAGCTTTGATACCACATTGACATGTTCTGGCACATAGATTTCGTCGTTACCTAAAATACAGTTCACGTAAATAGTGACATGTTGGTGCTGGAAAATCGCTTCGCTAAAATCTAGCTCAATTGAACCTAAGCAATTTGTAAGGTGAATTTCTTTTGGCACTACCCACTGGCCGCTGCGCTCATTTGAACCCAAAATGCTACGAAGCTGCAGACTTTCGTTATCGCTGCTGTGGCCATAATGAGGTTTAAATTGCGCATGCTTTTGCGATTTGTAGTCAATATCAGCTTTTAGCTCTAAGTCAGCAACAAGTTCAACGAGTACTTCGTTGCTGGTGGCTTCCATTGCTTGGTCTAAGCGGCGTTCAAATGCTTCAGCTGAAATAACAGCATGACTGTAGTTATAAATGAGTTGATCAATTACTTCTTCTCTTACTTGATCGATTGGGCGATCTTCAAGTTTAACGGCCATGTTAGTTCCCTGTTGTGATTATCAAAGTGATTTTTATGTTATTCGTAATAAAGCAAAGCTTAGGCCAAATTTTATTTTACTATAAATCAATATGTTGTGTTTTGTAGTGTCAACGTTACTTAGTTAAATTAACCACAGATTAATAAAATCAGCAACTAAATGGTTATTTTTGCAACATAGTGAACTTCTTACCGAGCAGCCTGTAAATCTTTACCGAATTGAATATAAATAGTCGCTGAATTAAGGTTTAAGGTGTTGAAATTAAACAAATAAATAGTTGGCATCATAGTCGCATTAGTAAAAGTGTCTTAAATCAAAAGGAGAAGATTATGAACACTTTTAACAAATCTATGATTGCCGCTTTAGTAATTGGTGCAACAACAAGTATGTCAGCTCAGGCAAGCAGTTGGGAAAATGAAAGTAAAGATGCTTGGATTGATGGTAAGGCAGAAACTGTGCTTCTTATGAACACAAACCTTAACAACTTTGACATCAACACTGATGTAAGGAATGGCAAGGTTGTACTTACAGGTAAAGTTGATAGTGAATTAGATAAAGAGCTTGCTGAAGAGCTTGTTCTTAGCCTAGATGGCGTTAGCTCTGTTGATAACAAACTAACGGTTGTTAAAAACATGAAGGCTAAGAAAATGAAAGCAGATAAAGCTGATTCAACTGAAAGCGATTTAACAGATGCGAAAATCAGTACTGTAATCACAACACGTTATTTATTTAACTCAGAAGTAGGTGGTACAGACATAGATGTTGATACCGATAACGGTGTAGTAACACTTAAAGGTACCGTTGAGTCTGATGCTGAAAAGCAATTAGCAATCAGTATCGCTGAAAACGCTGAAGACGTTCGCAAAGTAATCGATGAATTAACGATTGTTGCTGAATAACAGCAAGCCTAAATTAGCCCAGCTTTGGCTGGGCTAATAGATTTCAAGGAGTGAGTCATGGATTTAATACGTATTATTTTATCGGTTTTAATTCCACCTCTTGGCGTATTTTTACAGGTAGGTTTAGGTGCGCAGTTCTGGATTAATATTCTTTTAACCTTATTAGGGTACATTCCAGGTTTGATTCATGCTGTGTATATCATCGCTAAGCGATAATTACCTCATTAATCAGCAAGGATGAGTCAGGGAACACAGCAAGGAGCAGCTGTAGGAGTAAAGGACGATAAACCGCAAGGAGTTTACAGTATGGACAATGTAGCACAGCAAAAAGGACAGCAAGGAAGTAACAAAGCGTTATGGAGTAGCGCACAATGGCAACGCTTTATGGATAAAGTGAACGGAGATGACAGCAAGGGATAAGTTCAGGCTTGGAGCCAAACAGGATGAAGCTAGCGTAAGGAGGTGACTATATGGAACAAGTACAAACGCAACCAACACAAGGATTGACCGACAAAGGAGTTGCTTTATGGAATAAGCAACAGTGGCATGAATTTATGGAACACGCGAAAGCGGTTGCGCCACGATTAACAGGGAAGGCTGACGATAAAAACCCGATGTCATCTTCAGGTGACATCGGGTTTTTAATAACTTCGGCAATTTATCTTTATAACTTAAACTGATTTACTGTCTTATTTAAAGACGCTGCCAATTCATTTAAATCACGTGCTTCATCTGCCAATTCATGAGCATGATCCGCAGTGCTATTAACAAGGTGGTTAATAGCCGCCAGGCTATTATTAATATCTTCTGCAACCACAGTTTGCTGTTCTGTTGAAGTCGCAATTTGATGACTCTGATCTTGTACATTTGTCACTGATTGCGCGATATCTTGCAGTGCTTGCAATACAATTTGCGTTTGCTCAACGGAGCCTTCAGCACGCTCTTGACCCTGTTGCATCATAGTTGATGCTTGTTGAGCAATTTGCTGTAAGCGACTGATCATATTTCGAATATCATCCGTTGACTCTTGCGTTCTGCTTGCTAGTGAACGAACTTCGTCAGCCACAACAGCAAAGCCTCGCCCTTGCTCACCGGCTCGTGCCGCTTCAATTGCTGCATTAAGTGCTAGTAAGTTAGTTTGCTCTGCAATTGAGTTGATTACGTCGATCACAGCGCCAATGTTGCCACTTTCTTGTTCAAGACCTGCAACTACTTTAGATGCTTCGCCGATGTGGCTTGCAAGCGCAGTCATTACTGACTGAGCTTGTGTAGAGCGCTTAGTGCCATCGACTGTAATGGCTTGCACTTCTTCGGCTGCATTATTGGTATGCTGCGCATTACGTGAAATTTCGAGTACTGTAGATGCCATTTCAGTAACAGCGGCACTTACACTATCAACTTGTTGTTTTTCTTGCTGAATTTCATCATTGGTTTTTTGCGATACAATTTTCAGCTGACTAGCTGCTTGGCTCAGCTGCTCTGCTTGCGCAGCAGTGTTGAGCATCATTGCACGTAATTTATCGATGAAGGTGTTCATATGATGAGCAAGCTGGCCAACTTCGTCCTGACTATGAATTTCAATTTTCTGTGTTAAATCGCCATCGCCTGATGCGATATCACGCATGATGTAAGTCAGTTTTGTAAGAGGTTTGGTGATCATTTGCGTGGCCCAAAAGATCATCGCAATGATAATCGCAAGGATGATGATTAATGATGTAGTGGTTGTCATCACCGCATCGTTAACTGGCTCATCAATCATGCTAGTTGGGATCAAAATCCCGACATACCAATCAAGATATGGACTTTCTAGTTCAAGGCGATTGTATACAACGTAATATTGCTCACCTTTAAATGTGACATAGCTGCTACCATCTTTTTGGCTTTTCATCGCGCGGTTTAATTCGCTAAAGCCTGATGTGTCGCTAAATTGTTTTTCGAGAGCATCTAAGCCTTCTTTGCCATTAGGGCCTTCGTCAGTCACAGACAATTTATGGCCAGTACGCTCAGAGAAGTGAACAACCTTTTGATTGCCATCTAGTAAAAAGCCAAAACCTTGGCCATTAAAGCGAATGGCCTCAACCATGTCGTTGATATTGTTGAGCTGTAAATCAACCCCACCAAAACCAACAAGTTTGTTTTGTTTATTATAAACTGGCTGTTGTACAACCGCTGAGGCATTACCTGTGGTTAAATCTACAGAAATAGGGCCAACATAAAGTTTGTTGATCTTTAAAGCATCTTGCCACCAACTACGTTTATAAGCGTAATAAGGCTGGCCATTGTAGTGGGTGGTTCGCTCGTTTTCTTTAAAGTATTCGCCTGTTGTTGCTGATGCAAAGAAGGCCGATAGAATGTTGTCATCGTTACCACTGATACGAACAAAATCTTGATTAACGTTGTCGTATCCTGGTTGGTTATCAAGGCTTTGATCACGTTTAGTCCAGTTGTCAAACCAGTTTACTAAATGCGGATTTGTTACGAAGGTTTCAACAACTTTACCGTATTTAGCAAAGTAACCTTGCATTGATAGTCGTTCGCTTTGTAAGTAGCTATCAGCTTCGCGTTGAATCGCTTTGCGAGATAGGTCAGCAATATGATTAACAAAGAAACTAGACGCGATGATCAGTAGTACACTAATCGTCCCGCCAATCAGCAGTAATATTTTTTTACGTAAAGAGAGATTGTTTAACATAGGTGCACGTATTTTTATTATCGGTTAGAGTTATCTATCTAATCATATTTGCGCTTAAATCGCTACTTTGCAAAACGGTAGTTATTAATAAAATATTACAAAATACATAGGGTAAGTTACTAAATGGTTGTGAATGATAATAAAATGGTGGTGCTAGGTGCAGGTTGGTTGGGGCAAGCTCTTTGTCTTAAGGCAAAGGAATTGGCGTGGCAGGTGCAGGGGACACACCGTAGTCGCGATCACGAACATGACTTTCAGCGTCAGTTTGCACTTGAAGATGGTGTACTTAAACATGACGTATCACTTGAAGGAGCATGGTGGGTGTGTGCAATTCCACCGCGTAGCCGCAGCTCAGAAAGTAATTATTTAGATACATTACAAGCTGGGCTTGAACTTGCCAAACACCTAAATTGTAAAGGCTTTATTTTATGTTCTTCGACAGGTGTTTACCCAACTGACAATGGTTGTTACGACGAAAGCACAGAAATTAACTGCCAATCAGCACGCCAACAAACATTATACGATGCGGAGCAATTAGTGCTAAATGCGGGTGGCAAGGCATTGCGCTTAGCGGGACTTGTAGGCCCCGAACGCGACCCAGGTAAGTTTGTTGCAGGAAAAGAGCTTACTAGCTCAAGTCAGCAAGTGGTGAACATGGTACAACAGCAAGATGTAATAGCGGCGATTTTTTCAGTGCTTGAAAACTGGTCTAACGCCAATAGCATTTATAACGTTGTTAACCCAGCGCATCCAACAAAAGAGGACTACTACCAGCAAAAATGCTCTGAACTGGGTAATCAACCACCCACCTTTACAAGTCATGAAGCTGGCGAACGTATCATTGATGGTTCGGCTATTGAGGCGCTGAACTTTCACTATCAATTGCCAATTTAATTACTTTTTAAAGGTTAAGTGACCGCCGAGTCTGTATTTACTACCTGGTGAGACTAAGCGTGCAAAGCTTACAATGCCATTTGCTGACCACGTTCGGCGGATCACTTGCAAACAAGGCTCTTCATTGTAGAGATTAAGCCATTCGCACATTTCTTGGTTAGGCATAATCGCCTCAACCGTATGTCTGGCCTCAGTTAATGGCGCACTGATTGATAAATACTCATGGGGGGTTAGGCTGTGGAAATCTTGTTGTAAGTAATCTTTTGCCAGAGCCGGGTTCACAAAGCGCTCTTCTACTTGCAGAGGTTGCTCGTTCTCGTTGTGAACGATGACGCTACGATAAACGTGACTGTCTACATCAACGCCCAATGCAATTGCAATAGGGGCAATTGCACGTATTGATTCCATCACTAAAATTGTACAGCTGTAATCACTGTTACGAGCTTTAACTTCATCAGCGATGTTTTTAATTTCGAGCAATGATGATTGTGACTTAAAGCTTGCTACAAAAGTCCCTTGGCCTTGGCTACGAGTTAGTATACCGGCGTCTGTAAGTTCAGATAACGCGCGTCTGGCCGTCATGCGGCTAACCTGAAACTGGCTGGTTAATTCATTTTCTGAGGGCACGCGGCTATTTTCTTGCCATTGACCCGATCGAATGTTTTCCAAAATATATTCTTTTATTTGCGCAAACTTAGGGACGCTCATTGTGAAAGTGCACAGGTAAGTTAACAGTGTGTTACAAGGTGGCATAATTTTCTTGTATATACAAGATGAGTTGTTAAACTTTAAGCTAATTTGATTAGGCGCTTTAAAGCTCGCAGCAGATATAAGTATAGGTGAAAAATGCATACAACGAACGATAGCCAAATGCACTGGGATTTAGTGATCACAGATGCCAATATTGCCACCATGGATCCTGAAGTTGATGCGCCATACGGTGCTATAGAAAATGCAGCGATCGCAGTAAAAGAAGGTAAAATTGCTTGGTTAGGTTCGCAAGCTGACTTACCAAACTTTGATGCATTAGCAACACCGACTATCTCAGCTAAAGGGCAATGGTTAACACCTGGATTAATTGATTGCCACACTCACTTAGTGTTTGCCGGTAGCCGCGCTGAAGAGTTCGAGCAACGCTTGCAAGGTGTCAGTTATGAGCAAATTGCTGCTAATGGCGGCGGTATTGCAAGTACAGTACGAGCAACGCGCGCAGCAGACCACGAAACCTTATTTGTCAGTGCGAAAGAGCGCTTAAATGCGTTATACGCAGAAGGCGTGACTACGGTAGAGATCAAATCTGGCTATGGTCTTGATTGCGAAAACGAAATTAAGCTACTCGAAGTGGCTCGTTTACTCGGTGAAAATCACCCGATTGATGTTAAAACCACGTTTTTAGGTGCTCACGCATTACCACCAGAATATAAAGGCCGCAGTGATGAATACATAGAGCTTGTTTGTGGTGAAATGCTTGACCGTGTTGTTGAAGCTGATTTAGCTGATGCGGTTGATGCATTTTGTGAAAATGTCGGTTTTAGTAACGAGCAAACTCGCCGTGTATTTGAAGCGGCTAAAAAGCACAACTTACCCGTTAAGTTGCATGCTGAGCAGTTATCTAATCAACATGGTGCAGAACTTGTTGCTGAATTTAATGGCTTATCAGCCGACCATATTGAACATTTAGATGAAGCAGGCATTCAAGCAATGGCCAAAGCAGGCACTGCGGCAGTGCTGTTACCGGGGGCATTTTATTTCTTACGCGAAACAAAATACCCACCAATTGAATTACTTCAGCAGTATCAGGTGCCTATTGCTATATCAACCGACTTCAACCCAGGAACTTCACCATTGTGTTCATTGCATTTAATGATGAATATGGCCTGTACTCTTTTTCGTATGACGCCAGAGCATGCGCTTGCAGGTGTAACACGTAATGCCGCCAAAGCCTTGGGTCTTGATGATCGAGGTGTATTAAAAGTGGGGGCACGCGCTGATATTGCTCACTGGCAAATATCCCACCCTGCGCAATTAAGTTACCAATTCGGCGTAAATAAACTGTTAAATCTGTGGATTTTGGGTAGACTTAGTTAGAAGTTATTTTTACGTATTTTTGGATTAGATGTCATTGATTGCCAGTTTAGCGAGTAACGGTGTAGGGCTCGTAAATTTAAGTAGTGATGCAGTGCCAGTGTTTTTAGCAGGCTGCGTTTTTATGGCAATGATTTGTGCGTTGTGTGTCACTCGTCATCCAATACTTAGACTCAGTTTAGTTGTTAATGGTGTGCTGGGGTTGGCAATCCTCAGCTCCGCTATTCCTTGGTTAATCATTTTATTAGCAATGAGTCTTTGCTTTCATTTATGGCAAGCTTTTCGAACAAATAACTGGTTAGCGATTATTTTTACTGTCGCTGCGGCGATTACGTTTACAGTTATGTATTCTGCCCACTTATTGCTCGAAACTTCCGCGTATTGGCTAGCGATTTCAGTTATTGTTTTATCTGTGTCTGGCTTTTTTAACTTTGAAGAACCAGAAGAAAGTGAAGAAGTCATAGTTGATACTCCTTACCATGATGAAATAGACAGTACTCCACTAACTGGCTTGCCAGATCGCAGCGATTTACGACGTAGCTTTGCTAGCTGGGTTGAAGAACACTCGCATAACTGCGCCCTTGTTATGCTGCGTTTAGAGGGATTTGAAAGTGTTAACCAGCATATAGGTCGGGACTTTGGTGATTTATTACTTGCTCAGTCTGCTACTCGTATTAAACAGCAATTAGACAATGATGCAGTGCTTAATATTAGTAGTGGCGCTGGCAATATAGAAAAGCTTGCTCACTTAGGTGGATTAAATTTTGCCTTCATTTGCTCTCTTGAGGAGCAAAAGCATTTGCATGAGCAACTTATAAGTCAAATAAAACAAGTGACCTTAAAACCCTTCAATGTGGCAAATTGCACTATTGAGGTGAAAGTGCGAGCTAGCTACGTTAGCTGTAACGAGCCTGAATACAGTTTTGAAAACCTTATTTCTTTCGCTAACCTTGCACTTGATTCAAACCCAGATCGGGCTATCGTGCCATATCATCCACAAATGATGATTGAGCAGTTAGAGCAGCAAGCAAGGCTACGTGAGCTGGCGCACCTAGATTTTGCTAGTGAGCTTGAGTTGTATTTTCAACCAGTGGTTCGTAATAGTGACAACAAGATAGAGTTTTTAGAATTATTGTTACGCTGGCAGCATCCAAAACAAGGGATCTTAGCAGCTAACAAGTTTATTGATGATATTCGTGTTGCAGGCCTTAGCTATCCGGTTGCTGCTTATGTGATTGAGCGAGCAGCAGAGCTTGCTATGGCATTACGTATGGAAGGCATGCAACTGCCACTCAGTATTAATGTGTTTGGTCCTGAGATGCTGCATGAAGAGTTTATTGAATTTGTAGACCGTATTGCCACCGAGCATCATTTAGAGCCCGGCGCTTTAATTATTGAATGCCCGCTTGATCTATTTATGAGTTTGGATGATCAAGGTAAAGCCATGGTTGCAAGGCTAAGTAGCATAGGTATTAAACTGTGTGTAGATGGATTAGGTGATACCCCTGTTTGGCTATCTAAACTACCAAATTTGAATGTTGAGTATGTTAAAGTTGCAGCATCGCTTACCGCAGATTTTGCTCACCAAACTCAAATACGTAGCCTCGTTTCAGGGGTGGTGGCTATGCATAATCAAAATAATGCTAAAGTGATTTGTGAAGGGGTGGAAACCTTAGAACAACTTAATTTTATTAAGTCATTAAACACCTATGCAGCGCAAGGTTATTATTTTAATTACCCGCTTAGTAGTGTAGGTATGGTGTCATGGTTAAAACAATGGCATTTAGAGCATCAGTAATGAAGCTAGCGAGTTTCTAGGGGAAAGTTAGCGAGTTGTTCGACTCGTCACATCGCGTTTTATCTCAAACCTTGCTTCCAATTTAAGGGGCGCGGCATAAAGCCGCTGCTACAGGTAGGCGTGAAACTTGTTTCGAGCTGACCTCCCCAAAAATCAGTCGTTACCTCGTTTCTCGCCTCTTTCTAACTTGCCTCTCTTGCCTGCAAATACGCATTCACTAGGGCAGTGATAATTTGGCCGGCATCGTTCATGCCTGCTTCTAAACTAACAGGGTGTTGTGATGGTGCACCTTCACATAAATGAAGGTAGCGAGCAGTTGTTTGGCTGGCTGCTAAATGCACAAAGTGTTCTGCATCACTCACACTAAAGCCGCAATTGGTATAAGCGCTAACTGGCATTAGCGAAATACTGTCTAAGTCAACTTCGACGCCTAATGGGGCATTATCGAATTTATTAAGTGCTTGTTTACATGCGGTTGATAAGTCTATATTGCGACGAACTTGAATGTCTTGATAACTATCAAACGAGAAGTTTGCTTGAGTTAACGCATTCATAATTGCTTGATTATTCTTAAATTCGTGCAAACCCATCACATGATAATCAGCGAGATGATTTTCGCTGTAGGCATACCTAAAGCCATTACCACTATGGCGACCTTCACAGTCTCTAAAATCAGCGTGAGGGTCTAAGTTAATGGCGTTTACTGGTTTGCCATGCTGCTTACTAAGGGCACGTAATATACCTAAGCAGTTGTTGTGTCCGCCACCTATCACAATTGGCTCAAGGCCAGCTGCAAAAATCATTGCCAGTACTTGCTCAACACGGGTGTCGATATCGCCACACAGTTCACGTAGTTTGGCTAAGTCGGCGTCGTTTTTATTATCAAGGTTAGCTGCTTGTTGGTTTAAATCATCAAGCGCAACTTCACCAAGTAGCAATACACGCTCATGGTTTAAAAATTGGTTATGAGTTTGATTCAAAAAGCGCTTTAAGAAAGCTAGCCATGCTTGCTGTGCACCGCCATTACCTAGGTTAGCACGAGGCCCAATATCTTCACACACGCCAACTAAAACGTAACGAATACCAAACTGTTTGGCATCAATAAGAGCCTGAGAGGCGTTTACATGTGTATCAAGAAGAGCAAGAGCTTGCCATGCTTTTTGTTCATTGGCGCGGCGGACACATAAATGTTTTACCGCCGCTTCATCATAAATTTTAAGGGGATTTATCACTGAGATTAGTCTTCTATTATTTCTAACTCTAATTCTTCAGCAGATAATATAATGCCGGTACTATCGGCGTAAACAAAGTCACCATCAAAGAAAGACACACCGGCAAAATTAACGCCTATACCATCTTCGCCTGCGCCTTCACTGTCTGCAGCAACTGGAATAGAAGCAATTGCTTGAATGCCTAGATCTAGCTCTTCAAGTTCGTCAACATGGCGAATAGCACCGTAAACGATGATCCCTTGCCAGTTATTTTCAAGGGCGATTTCTGCTAGTTCAATATCTATTAGTGCGCGTCGGGTTGAACCACCACCATCGATCAAAAGCACACTATCGGTTCCGTCCGTAGTTAAGATATCGCGGATCAGCTCGTTATTTTCAAAACATTTAACAGTTTTCACTCGGCCACTAAAGCTTGGGCGTCCACCAAAATTGATAAACATTGGCTCGAGCACATCGACCACGTCGGCAAAGTGATCGCATAAATCAGAAGTGCTGTAATCCATTTTTTCATCCTCTAAAGAGACTGTCTGTTTAGTACCCAGTATACCTTGATACAACTCAATAACAACGACTTAATACTGGTTTATTCGTTTAAATCAAAGGAATTTCGTTATCGCAACATTAGTGTCTCAAAAGCGTCACCTAATTGTTATTTTTACCGCCTAAGCTGAGATGAGTATAAAAATTAGACGCAAAGTATGACAAGGAGCTTACCATGGCAAACAACATGCTTACTAAATTGGCCAAAGTGGATGAACAGCTGTTTCTAAGTGTGTTTAACGACGCTTCGCCAAATTGGCTCAGAAAGTCAGCGCTTGGTTTATCAAAAAGCGGTGATGGCGGACTTTATGTGGTGTTGTTCCTTGGGTTTTGGTGGTTTACCGAACAACTTCATTTTCAGCAGCTTGCGATGAGTATATTGGTTGGCTTTGCAATTGAGC
Organism: Pseudoalteromonas thalassia; assembly: GCF_049257215.1. Taxonomy (NCBI): domain Bacteria; kingdom Pseudomonadati; phylum Pseudomonadota; class Gammaproteobacteria; order Alteromonadales; family Pseudoalteromonadaceae; genus Pseudoalteromonas; species Pseudoalteromonas thalassia. Next base: position 40,253 of record NZ_JBMMUE010000016.1, on the reverse strand, counting down.
GACCCATTTACTTTTTAGCTAAAAAGCGAATTGCGCGGGTAAGACCTTGCGACTGCTTAGTGCAAGGTGCGTATTTAGTGCCAAGTGACCAATTTAGCCTACCGTCGGGGCATAGTGCTGGGGCATTTGTTATAGCGACTATTTTAACCATGTATTTCCCTGAGCTTACTGTGCTGTGGCTTCTTTGGGCATCGGGTGTAGCAGCATCTCGGGTGGTAATCGGTGTGCATTACCCTGCAGATGTAATTATTGGCGCAGGTATGGGGTCGAGTTGTGCAGTTTTAGCAGTCATGGTGGTGGAATCTATATGAGAATTTTGTACGGTATACAAGGAACAGGTAACGGACACATAACCCGTGCTCGCGTGATGGCAACCACCTTTAAAGCATTAGGGGTCGATGTTGACTACGTATTTTCCGGGCGCAAAGAGCAAGATTACTTTGATATGGCTGATTTTGCCGACTTTAGAGCATTTAGAGGTTTATCATTTACCAGTAAATCAGGACAAGTTGATAGTTTAAGAACATTAAAAAATGCACGCCCTTTGCAGCTAATTAAAGATATTAAAAGCTTAGATTTACGTCATTATGATTTGGTTTTTAATGACTTTGAACCTATCACAGCGTGGGCAGCAAAACAGCAAGGTATTCCGGTTATTGGTATGAGTCATCAGGCTGCATTTTTGTCTGATAAAGTGCCAATGTTTGGCCGAGCTTTCTTTCGTCGTGCGTTGATCCGTAATTATGCCCCCGCGAATGTCTATCTCGGTGTTCATTGGCAACCTTATGCTGAGAATATTATTCCTCCTTTCATCGCGAGTCACCACCATGACAATCCTGTGATGGTTGAAAATAAAGTCTTAGTGTATTTACCATTTGAGAACCTAGAAAGTGTTGTCGACTACTTAAAGGACTTTCCTGAGCGTGAGTTTTACTGCTATCACCCCGATGCGCAAGATTGCTCAATCGGTAATATTCATCTGCGAGCGCCGTCACGAGTTGGGTTTCTTAACGATTTAGCCAACGCTGGTGGTGTGATTGGTAATGCAGGGTTTGAGCTTGCAAGCGAGGCATTACAGTTAGGTAAAAAGCTCTTACTCAAGCCGCTTGGCAAGCAGTTTGAGCAGGGGATTAATGCACAAACGCTGCTAGGCATGGGAGCTGCCCATGTTATGAGTTACCTTAACCCCTATGCGATGGATGATTGGTTGCAATCACCACAAAATAAAAGATTGAACTTTCCGAGTGATCCCGCGCCACTAGTTGAATGGGTAAGGAAAAAGCAGTGGCAGAAATTAGATAAGTTACACCAACATTTATGGCAAAAAGTTAACTTACAGTAAATACAGTTTGTTTGTTGGTTCCTTATATTGGAAAATGCATCGCCTTTTCAGGCTACTTTTTATTAGCTGCTTTAAATAGTTTAGCTATACTTTAAATGCATGTTTCTATAAGGCACTTTGAATGAATGTATTACAAAACTTAACTATTAAGCGTCGTTTACAGTTAAACGCGCTCGTTGTTGGTCTTGCAATGATTGTGATGCTGTGTGTAATTATCTTTGAGTCGCGCATGATGCTAAAGCTCAACGAAACAATTCAAAATGCGGAGGAGCTCGACATTCATGAACTTGCGATGCGTAAACATGAAAAAAACTTTTTGTTTTACAAAGATGTCGATAGCCTTGAGCTTTTTGAAAAAGAGTATTCGCAGCTAAAAAATAAAATGGCGCGACTAGACGAGTTAGTGAAAGATTTGTCGATGGATTCATCGAAGCTAAATGAATTTAGACGCCTTGCGAAAACTTATTACGATGACTTCAATGAGGTTGTGGTACTACAAAAGAAAATAGGTTTACACCCTAAAGATGCTCTTTATGGTGATTTACGTGGTGCGGTGCATCAAGTAGAAACATTATTAAGCGAGCGCGAAAACTATAAATTACTCACTTTAATGCTACAGCTTCGCCGTGCAGAAAAAGACTTTATGCTGCGCTTTGATTTAAAGTATATGGGCAAGTTTGATGATTTAGTTGCTAGTTTTAGATCAGAGATTAAAAGCGCTGGGTTCGATACAAATTATGAAAACCAGTTACTTAGTTTGCTTGCGACTTATCAAAGTAAATTTAAAGCCTTAGTTGATGCACAAGTTGCCTTAGGCCTTGATTTAGAATCAGGGGCGCTCGGTGAGATGAAACGCAGTGTTGAGCTTAGTGATGCTATTGTTACAGAGCTTACAGATCAAACAAAAGCGTTTGTAGAATCGAGTGCTGCTAGTGCGCAGTTGATTGCCATTCTTGTGTTTATTATTGCTAGCATTTTAGTGATGCTATTAGTTTACTTTACTAGCCGCTCAATTATTCAGCCTATCGAACGTGTGTACCATACGATTAACGAAATTCGTCGTAATAACGACTTAAGCATGTCGATTACTCAATCGGGTAAAGATGAAATCACCACAATGACGATCGACTTTAATAGCTTGATCAGTGATTTTAAAAAGCTGATTTACGAAGTAAATACCGCGCTAAGTACTCTTAACGTGGCAACAGAACATTTATCTGAAACGACTGCAGCAACTAGCTCAGGTATGCAAGAGCAGCTTCATGAAGCGGATATGGTTGCCACAGCAGCCACCGAAATGCAGGCGACGATTCAAGATATTTCACACAATACTGAAGCCGCAGCGAAAAAAGCTGAGTCAACTAACTTAAGCGCGCAGCAAGGCCGCTCTGAGGTTGAATCTACAGTGGTGCAAATAAACCACTTATCAGATTCACTCGGTAATGCGTCTAGCGTGGTGTCGCAGTTAGAAAAAGACGCTGAAACCATTGGCTCTGTACTAGACGTTATTCGTGGCATTGCTGAGCAAACAAACTTACTAGCACTCAATGCAGCTATTGAAGCGGCGCGTGCCGGTGAACAAGGCCGTGGCTTTGCGGTGGTTGCTGATGAAGTACGTTCACTTGCCCAGCGTACCCAAGACTCAACACAAGAGATTGAGAGCATTATTTCGACCCTACAAGGTCGCACACGAGAAGTGGTGAGTATTATGCAGCAATGTCGTACACAAGGTGGCGAAAGCGCGGCGCAGGCAAGCAAAGCCGGTGAGTTACTGCGTTCAATTACCGAAGATGTACAAACCATTATGGATATGAGTACTCACATAGCCACAGCAATTGATGAACAAAGCCAAGTGGCTTCTGAGGTGAATAAAAACGTGGTACGCATTCGTGATATCGCTCAAGAGGCATCGGGTCACGCGGCAACTAATGCACAAACCAGCGAAGAGGTGTCTGAGCAAGCACGTGTGCTTTATCAGGCAATCGATAAGTTTAAAGTTTAATAATTACTTGATACTTTATATATAAATAGAGCGTGGTGACGGTTTCGTCATCGCGCTTTTTTTATTGCTTGGGTGTGTATACCGCGACAAGGTATTAAGGCACAAACTTAATTGGCACGCTGTCTTTGTTGGCTTCGTGCTCTGTGACTCTGGCTTGATATTGTTGCCAAAGCGCATCATGATTTGCTTGTAAATCAGCTAAGTAATGCCAGCTAAACAAGCCACTATTATGATTATCGCTAAATACCAGTCGAATTGCATAATGGCCAACCGGCTCAATTTTACTAATTCCTACTTGCTGTTTGCCAAGCACCAGTTTCATCTGCTCATTACCGTGGCCTTGTACTTCAGCAGATGGTGAGTGAACACGCAGAAATTCAGCACTAAATTGGGCAATAGTCTGATCATCAAAATGAACATCTAATACTTTACTAACGCTGTGATAATGCACTTTAGTGACTTCTTTCATGTGAGCCTCGAATCTACGATTTATAAACTAAAAAGCCTCCAACTGGAGGCTTTTTAGTATAACGCTAATTTGTTGATTAAAGAATGAAACGACTTAAGTCTTCATCTTCAACAAGTGCACCTAAATGCTGTTCAACGTAATTGGCATCAATTGTTAGTGTTGAACCTGCTTTTTCTGAGGCATCAAATGAAATTTCTTCCATTAGTTTTTCCATCACTGTGTGTAAGCGACGTGCACCGATGTTTTCGGTTTTTTCATTTACCTGCCAAGCCGCTTTCGCGATACGCTCAATTGCATCATCGGTAAACTCAACCTCAACTTGCTCAGTTTTTAACAGCTCACGTTGTTGCTCAGTTAATGAAGCATGAGGCTCAGTTAAGATACGTTTAAAGTCATCAGCACTTAGTGCTTCAAGCTCAACGCGGATTGGTAAACGACCTTGTAGCTCAGGGATCATGTCTGATGGTTTAGCCATTTGGAATGCGCCAGATGCAATAAACAACATGTGGTCAGTTTTAACCATGCCGTGTTTAGTGCTTACTGTTGAGCCTTCGATTAATGGTAGTAAGTCGCGTTGTACACCTTCGCGGCTAACATCAGGGCCAGACGCTTCACCACGTTTACAGATTTTATCGATTTCATCGATAAACACGATACCGTTTTGCTCTACCGCGAAGATAGCTTGCTCTTTTAACTCTTCAGGGTTAACAAGTTTTGCAGCTTCTTCTTCAACTAATAGTTTGAAGGCTTCTTTAATTTTTAACTTACGCTTACTGCGCTTGTCGCCACCCATGTTTTGGAACATGCTTTGTAGCTGGTTGGTCATTTCTTCCATACCAGGAGGTGCCATGATCTCAACATTAGGCTGAGCTTGTGCAACATCGATATCGATTTCTTTATCGTCTAATTGGCCTTCACGTAATTTCTTACGGAAAGATTGACGAGTCGAAGAGTTTTCTTCAGTTTTTGATTCACCAAAGGTGTCGCGCGCTGGTGGTAGTAGGGCATCTAAAATGCGCTCTTCTGCCGCTTCTTCAGCACGGTGCTTAAACTTCTTAGTTTGCTGTTCGCGGGTCATTTTAATTGAAATATCAACTAAATCACGGATGATAGTTTCAACTTCTTTACCAACATAGCCCACTTCGGTGAATTTGGTTGCTTCAACTTTAATGAAAGGCGCATTAGCAAGTTTTGCAAGGCGGCGAGCAATTTCAGTTTTACCCACACCAGTAGGACCAATCATTAAAATGTTTTTTGGTGTTACTTCGGCGCGTAGCTCGTCGCTTAGTTGCATACGGCGCCAGCGATTACGAAGCGCGATTGAAACTGCTTTTTTAGCTTTAGCTTGGCCGATAATGTGTTGATCTAGCTCGTGAACGATTTCTCTTGGCGTCATCTCAGACATGGCAGTTCCTATTACAATTCTTCAATAGTTTGGAAGTTATTCGTGAATACGCAGATGTTGCCGGCAATAGTTAGGCTTTTCTCTACAATTTCACGTGCACTTAGGTCGGTGTTTTCAAGAAGCGCTGTGGCTGCTGATTGTGCGAAGTTACCACCACTGCCAATCGCAATTAGGTCATTTTCTGGCTGCACAACATCACCGTTACCTGTGATGATCAATGACGCAGTTTCGTCTGCAACTGCTAAGAGTGCTTCGAGTTTTCGAAGTGCACGGTCACTACGCCAATCTTTGGCCATTTCAACGGCTGCCTTAGTCAGGTTACCTTGGTGCATTTCTAGTTTGCTTTCAAATCGTTCGAAAAGGGTGAAGGCATCAGCAGTACCGCCAGCGAAACCAGCGATTACTTTGCCATTATAAAGACGTCGAACTTTGCGGGCGTTGCCCTTCATTACGGTATTACCAAGTGAAACTTGGCCGTCGCCACCAATTACGACCTTGTCGTCGCGGCGTACACTTACAATAGTGGTCATTATTATTCCTCATCATCGAGCGGCAAAGCCGCTCGTAAAAAGCGATTGATGAGGTGTTTATATGGGTGAATGAACTAAAATCAAGTCCAAAGCCAAATTCCGCAGCCCATTATTTTGATACGTTTAAGTTTATTTTTATCACTTTCGGCCAAACGTTTGGTTTCGTAAGGGCCTAAACGCACTTTATACCAAACACCATTGCTGCCTTGGGTTTTCTTTACCTCGGCAACCAAGCCGGCAAAAGCGATTTTAGCTTTTAATGTTTGTGCTTGCTCTAAGGTTCTAAAAGAACCGCATTGCATTACATACGGGCCCTTTTGTTCAATCTCTTTTACTTCAACCTGAACTTCGTGCTCTTTAATCTCTTTGATAAATTCAGGTGTTTTAGGTGGCGGAATAACAGTTTCTTCTTGTTTAGTCGGATTGGCTTGTTGTTCCACAAGTTCAGGGTCAGCATTATGTTTGATATACCATAAGCCATAGCTAAACCCGCCTACTAAAATAAGCGCGATTAAAATTAGAATAATAGGAAATGGCTTTTTCGCCGGAGCCTGCTTTTTATTTCTATTTGCTGGTTTTTTATTAATGTAATCGTGTTGTGCCATGACTCTTATATTGGCCTTTAAATCATATCTATCGGATCAACGTCTAGGCTCCAACGCACTTTTTGCGCTAATTTGCTGGTGCTTATGTAGTCGACCATTTGCGCTAAATATTGGTGCAAGTGGGAGCGTTCCTGCGCCTGAATATGTAATTGAAAGCGATACTTACCAGCCACACGTTCCAGTGGCGCAGGTATCGGACCGAGCAATTGTATACCAGATACGTTCTGGACAGGAACCAAATCAGTTAAAAAATCGACCACTTGATTAATGTTATGTCCTTCGGCGCGCACCATAGCCATATTGGTAATGGGTGGAAGCTGAGCCTCTTCGCGTTCTGTCAGGGCATAGCGGGCAAAATCCTGATAGCCATTGTTGACTAAATCTTGTAGTAATGGATGCTCAGGAAAATGGGTTTGCAATAATACTTGCCCAGGTTCACCACTTCGACCAGCACGGCCTGCCACTTGCGTGACAAGTTGCGCTAAATGCTCAGTAGCGCGAAAGTCGCACGAATATAAACCGCTGTCGACGTCTAAGATTAAAACCAGGCTAACATCAGCAAAGTGGTGGCCTTTTGCTAACATTTGCGTACCAACGAGGATACGCGCACCGCCTTGGTTAATATCATCAAGGGCTTTTTCTAAGCTGCCTTTACGACGAGTTGAATCTCGGTCGATACGACTAATCGGAATATCAGGAAAGGTTTGTGTTAAAAACTCTTCGATTTGTTCAGTACCTTTACCATTTGGAAAAATCTGCGTGCTGCCGCAATCGGGGCATTGATGAGGCACCTGATGTTGCTCTCCACAGTGGTGACAAATCATCTGGCCAATGGCTTTATGAAAGGTTGCACTGGTGCTACAACGTGAGCACTCACTTAGCCAGCCACACTCATGACATATAAGGGTAGGCGAAAAACCGCGACGGTTTAAAAACACCATTACTTGTTTGCCACGCTCTAAATGTTGGCGCATATAGGCAAGGCTAGCATGGGCAATGCCGGCTTGCTCTGGCTGACCTTTCATGTCAATTAGTTGAAACTGGTTATCGGTGCTGGTTTGGGCGCGCTCAGTGAGGCTCAACAGCTGATATTTGTTATTAATTGCTTTATGTAAGGTCTCAAGTGCCGGTGTGGCACTACCTAGAACGAGCACAATATTATGCTGGTATGCTCTATAAGCGGCTAGGTCTCTAGCATGATAGCGCAATGTATCTTGTTGCTTAAACGAGCTGTCGTGCTCTTCATCAACGATGATCATGCCAAGTGATAAAAAAGGTAAGAAAATACTCGAACGTGTGCCGATCACTATGGCGCAGCTGCCTTTTTCACAGAAACGCCAGGTCTGTAAGCGTTCGTTATCTGTCAGTGCGGAGTGCCAGAGCATAATCGGTGTATCAGGAAAGCGGCGACGAAAACGATTAACCGTTTGTGGTGTTAAGCCAATTTCAGGCACTAATACTAGGGCTTGTTGGCCCTTTTTAAGTACTTCTTCTAGGCATTGCAAATACACTTCGGTTTTACCACTTCCGGTAACCCCTTCAAGTAAAAAGCTGGTAAAGCCGCTAGCTTGATTAATGCTGGTACACGCCACAGCTTGTTCTTTATTAAGTACAGGTTTGCTACCTACCGTCGGCGGGCGTTGCTGCCACTGGTTATCATGTTCGATAAACTGAGTGATCAGTTGTTTGTCGAGCAGGCTATCGATGGTTTTTTTTGTAAATCCGAGTGCTTTTAATTCTGTAACCGATGATTTGCCCGATTCGGCTAGCTGCTTTAATAAACTTAACTGGGTTTTTGCTTTTAGCGACGGCAGCTTTGCACCTTTTTCGGTCAGCTCAACCATGTTAATGCTGGTTTTATCAGGGCATTCGCCTTGTCTTAATGCAGCTGGAAGTGCCGTATGAATGGTTTCACCCAATGGATAACAGTAGTAGCGTGCAGTGAATTTCAGAAGCGCTAAATGTTGCTCAGATAAAACTGGCGTGTCGTCTATTACGTCTATAATCGGCTTTATTTTGTCAGCGGGAACATCGGTTGATGTTTTTAGAGCCAACACCACTGCAACCTTTTTTTGACTACCAAATGGCACGCGAACGCGCATGCCTGGCTTTAACTCAGGGCTGTGCAGCAGCTGTTCAACTTTATAATCGAAGGTACGCTGTAAAGGGACTTTTATGGCAACTTCTACAAAGTGCATAACAACTCTACTGAAACAAAGACGGAAAGATAATGTACTAAAATTACGGTTAAAAACCTACCAACAAATACTGAACAACAAGCCACTTGATTATTTTTTAGCGAAATATGTATTTAAAGCTTGTCGCAAGGTCACTTGAGCTATAAAATACGCGGCCTATTAATTGTATTAACTGCGTATGGTGCCAGACTTCGGGTTTGGAGAGCGATACGGCCTTAACTAGAGGTTCCCTATGAAAGAAGGTATTCACCCTAAGTACGAAGCTATCACTGCAACTTGTTCATGTGGTAACAAATTCGAAACTAGCTCAACTCTTTGTAAAGACATCCACTTAGACGTATGTTCTGAGTGTCACCCGTTTTACACTGGTAAGCAAAAGATTTTAGACACTGGCGGCCGTGTTGATCGTTTCAACAAGCGCTTCGGTGCACTTAGCAGCAAGAAGTAATTTCTGCTGTTTAGTTAAAAGAAGCACCTTAGGGTGCTTTTTTTATGCCTAAAATTCACAAAATTCGTTATTAACGCTGACACTTACTCATCATCTTCACTCATTTCCTTTGCATAACTATTTCTGGCTGTTATGCCCATTATGTCGTTAATTGTAGAGACAAAGTGCCACCCCTTGGCTATATTATTTTTTGTATAAATGAGTATACCAACCCGCAATAATACTTAATCATTTTGAGGGATTAAACCTGTCGCTACCTGCGTTAAAAATTTCTGATTTAGAACACAACTAAATAACGAAATTTTTGCCTTGCTATCAACAAGGTTTCATTGCCTCAAAATAGACTACTTAATTAAGCGTATTGGTATCTAAAAGTTATTAAAAATAATAAATTTAAATAATTTCGTGAGTAAATGCTGTGAAATTCGTTGAAATGGCTGTTTTAGGCTAATTTCGGCTATTTGCAGTGTTCGTGCATATAAAATACAAAAACACGCGCTTAAAAGGCCATAAATAGGTTGATTTTTATGTTTTATTAATCGCAACTATGCACAGAAATTGTTGGGAAATCCTTTAAAATTAAGCGATATAGCTTATAACAGGATAGACCTGATAATACTTGGAATTTTTATACATTACAGGTATCGTACTGATGCAAGCTCTCTCACTTTTTAACTTTTTGCAGGATACTATCGCGTTATGTCAGATTTTCGTGAAAAAGCATTACATTACCACGCTCACCCCGTTCCAGGTAAAATTAGTGTTGAACTAACTAAGCCAGCCGAAACGGTTAACGATCTCGCTTTAGCTTATAGCCCAGGTGTGGCTGAACCAGTCCGCGAAATTGCTGCTGATCCAGCAAATGCCTATAAGTACACAGGTAAAGGTAACATGGTTGCGGTTATTTCAAACGGTACCGCAATTCTAGGATTAGGTAACTTAGGCCCGCTTGCATCAAAACCTGTAATGGAAGGTAAAGCGTTACTATTCAAACGTTTTGCTGGCCTTGATTCAATTGATATTGAAGTAAAACACCGCACAACAGAAGACTTCATTAATACGGTTGCTAACATCGCTGATACGTTTGGTGGTATCAATCTAGAAGATATTAAAGCGCCAGAGTGTTTTGAAATCGAAAAAGCGCTTATCGAGCGTTGCGATATTCCAGTTTTCCACGATGACCAACATGGCACTGCTATTGTTACCGCTGCTGGTATGCTTAATGCCCTTGAAGTACAAGGTAAAGATATCGAAGATGCAATTATCGTATGTTTAGGTGCCGGCGCAGCTGCAGTTGCTTGTATGGAGCTATTAATAAAATGTGGCGCACTGCGTGAGCACATCTATATGCTTGACCGTAAAGGTGTGATCCATACTCGTCGTGATGACTTAAATGAGTATAAGCAATTATTTGCTAACAATACTGATAAGCGTACATTACAAGACGTTATTGCTGATGCTGATGTGTTTGTAGGTGTATCTGGTCCTAATCTATTAACTGCCGATGATCTTAAACTGATGGCAGATAAGCCTGTGGTGTTTGCGTGTTCAAACCCAGATCCTGAGATTGCTCCAGAAGTTGCACACAGTGCACGTAACGATTTAATTATGGCAACGGGGCGTTCAGACTTCCCTAACCAAGTGAATAACGTGCTTTGTTTCCCGTTTATTTTCCGTGGTGCGCTAGATGTGCGAGCAACGGCAATTAATGATGAAATGAAAATTGCAGCTGTACATGCTATTCGAAGCATTGCAAAAGAGTCTGTACCAAGCGAAGTATTAAAAGCGGCTGGCGTTGAGTCACTAGAGTTTGGTGCCGAGTACATCATTCCTAAGCCAATGGACCCGCGTTTATTACCACGTATTGCTCGTGCTGTTGCTGAGGCGGCAGTAGAGTCAGGGGTTGCGCAAATTGAGATGCCAGAAGATTACATGCGTTAAACTTAATTAACGCTAATAAAAAAACTCAGCCTAAGCTGAGTTTTTTTATGCCTGTGGCTATCGGCGGTGATCCGATGGCCGAAATACTTACTCTGAATCAAGAACAGGGATATCTAACCCCATTTCTTGCATAATCTTTTTAACTTCTTCTGGCACCTTTTCAGGGTTGTCTTTACGAAGGTCATCGTCATTTGGTAATGGTTGACCTGTAAAAGCATGTAGGAAAGCTTCACACAATAACTCACTATTCGTCGCATGACGTAAGTTATTGATCTGACGACGTGTACGTTCATCAGTTAATACTTTTAATACATTAAGTGGGATCGATACGGTAATCTTTTTTACTTGTTCTGATTTTTTACCGTGTTCTGCATATGGGTGAATGTATTCACCGTTCCATTTAGCCATAAGTTATTTCGTTGCCTCGGTTGTCAGTTATTTACGCGAGATACCAATTCAAAATAGAACACTTCGTAAAGGTAATTAGTATTTCTCATCGCGCAAGATGCGGAAATTCTATCTCTTTAAAAAAGATAGTCAAATACTAGTTATTTAGCCATCTAGTAGTGTAAATGTATAAACTTCTATTGTGAGCTATAAATACTTTGACTTCTCATAGTCGATCATCTAACCTTTTAGACGTCTAAACATCCAATTTATGAATAGGTGATGAAATGAGTGAAAAAAATAAAGCGACGATAGCGGTTCGTCACGGCATCGAAGCCGATAAGCATCATGGTGCGGTTGTGCCACCTCTATACTTATCAACCACCTATTCATTTGCTGACTTTGATACTAAACGCCAGTATGACTATGGCCGCAGTGGTAATCCGAATCGCGATATCTTAGCTGAAACCTTAGCTGAGCTTGAAGGGGGTGCAAGAGGCATTATTACTGCAACAGGTATGTCTGCAGTGCATTTAGCAACTCAGCTGTTAAACAGTGATGACACACTGGTTATTCCACATGACTGTTATGGCGGTAGTTACCGTTTATTCACTTCGCTTGAAAAGCGTGGCTTATTAAAACTAAAAGTTTTGGATTTAACCAAATCTGAAAACCATCAAGAAATTTTATCGATAAAGCCTAAATTGATTTGGATTGAAACGCCAAGTAACCCTATTTTGCGTTTAACTGATATTAAAGCAATTACGAGCATTGCTAAGCAGTGTGGTGCTTTAGTTGCGGCTGATAACACCTTCTTATCACCTGCATTACAAAACCCAATTGAGTTTGGTGTTGATATTGTTGTGCACTCAACCACTAAATATATTAATGGTCACTCTGATGTGGTTGGCGGTGCGGTGATTGCTGCAACGCAAGAGTTAGGTGATGAGCTTGCTTGGTGGGCGAATAACATTGGTATTACTGGTGCACCATTTGATAGCTACTTAACCCTTCGTGGTTTACGTACTTTAAATGTACGTTTGAAGCAGCACCAAGAAAATGCCTTTGCAATTGCTGAGTATTTAGAAAACTCACCTTATGTAAGCCAAGTTTATTATCCAGGCCTTGCATCACACCCACAGCATGAGCTTGCTAAAGCACAGCAACGCGGTTTTGGTGGCATGGTGAGCTTTGATATTAAAGGCGACATTAACGATGCCGCAGCGTTTTTAACAAGCCTTAAAGACTTTAGCCTTGCTGAGTCGCTTGGCGGAGTAGAGAGCTTGATTTGTCACCCTGCAACGATGACACACGCAGGTATGGAGCCTAAAGCCCGTCTTGAAGCTGGTGTCGGTGATACCCTTATTCGTATTTCTGTAGGCATTGAAGACGTAAAAGACCTTATTGCCGATTTAGACCGTGTTTTTAATTTAGTAAAACCAGGTCAAGGCCAGCAAGTTACAAAAGCTGAAGTTAAGCAAACACAGCAAGATAAACAACAAAACGCGTCATTTAAGTTAACGCCAGCACATACGGCATTGTGGTAGAAAAATGGTAAATATTGTTCATAAATTTGGTGGCTCAAGCTTAAGCTCGGCAGAACGCTATCATGCGGTGGCTAACATTGTTTTAGCGAATACGGAGCAAGGCGACTGCGTAGTTGTGTCGGCATCGGGTAAAACAACCGATACTTTAGTAAAGCTTTGGCAAAGTTACCAGCAGCAAGATAGCCAAGCTGTTAGCGATATTCTACTGCTTATTGATAATAATCAACGTGCGCTTATTGAGCAGTTACTTATAGGCCAAAATAAACAACAGGCGTTGGCACAGTTAAAAGATGAACTTGCTGTATTAAACGAATTAATTACTCAGCAACAGTTACTTGAAGCACCTTTACTTGCACATGGTGAAGTGTGGTCGGCGCGCTTGTTGGCGGCTTACTTAAATCAGTTGGGTATTGCCGCACAAGATGTTGATGCAAGGCAGCTATTTACTTTAAATGATGGTCAGCTTTTACATCAAAAAAACCAGCAGCAATGCAGTGATACGATTAGCAAATCACATATCAACGTAGTAACGGGCTTTATTGCCGCAGATTGCCAAGGTAATACGGTTACTTTAGGCCGTAATGGCAGTGATTACAGCGCCACATTACTAGCCAGTTATACTTTTGCTAAACAAGTGTCTATTTGGACAGACACACAAGGGGTATTTAGCACTGACCCTCGTAAGGTTAAAAATGCGGTTAAATACGCCAAGGTATGTCGTGAGCAAGCAAACTTATTAGCGCGCTTAGGCAACCCAGTACTGCATGCAAAGACGTTATCGCCGTTAAAAGACTCAGAAATCAAACTCGTAGTTAGAAGTAGTTTTGATTGCGATGCCACGCCAACCGAAGTGGTAAAAGAAGGCTATAGCAAAGCAAAACGTTTTATTACTACCTTAGATAACATCGATTTATTACGCGTTGATAAACTAAGTAGTGGTGAAGTAGGTGAGCTTAGTCAGTTAATTCAACACAGCTTGCATCACTTTGTTAAAGAAGGTGATACCTACTTGTTAGTGCCTGGTCAAAGTACTCATCAGATTGTCAGCCATTTAGCGGGTCGCGCCAATATTGTAGAGTCTAATTTAAGCGGTTGTGCGGTAGTTGCACCGACTGCTGATATCGGCGCTCTTGCAGAGCAAGCAACAGCGCTTTTAAAAGAGCAAAGCATTCATCCTCGTTTTGTACAACAAGACGATAACTATGTGTTGATCTTAAATGATCAAGCAATTGATAGTGATGTTTTAACTCTTCTACATGACAAGTTGGTAAACAAAGGCCAAGAGCTGGCCATTATAGTTGCTGGCCTTGGTAATGTGGGTGAAGTGTTCTTATCGCAACTTCAAGCTCAGTTTGCTCGTTTATCTGCCCATTATAAAGTAAAGGTGGTTGCTCTTCTTCGCTCTAAGCAAATGCTATTTAGTGCCAGTGGTTTAAATACTGAAACATGGCAGGAGCAGTGGCACAATGAAGCGCAAAGCTACGACAAAGCTGAATTATTAGCGCGTATCAATGAGCTTGATTATGAGCATAAAGTGATAATTGATATCACAGCGAGTGAGGCTTTTAGTCAGTTGTATCCTGATTTTGTAGAGCTTAACTGTCATCTGATCAGTGCAAATAAATATGCGGGTACCGCTGCAAACGATTGGTATCAAGCACTGCGTAGTCAATTAGCTGAGCGAAATCTGTTATGGCGTTATAACACCAGTGTTGGCGCAGGTTTACCGATTAACTTTGCTTTGGCTGATTTACAAAATAGTGGTGACAGCATTAACCGTATTGAAGGGGTATTCTCGGGTACTTTATCGTGGTTATGTAGCAGTTATGATGGCAAGGTGCCGTTTTCTGATTTAGTGCTACAAGCACAGCAAATGGGTTACACAGAGCCTGATCCTCGTGAAGATCTATCTGGCCGAGATATGCAGCGTAAACTGCTTATTTTAGCGCGAGATTTAGGGCTAGATTTAGAGCTTGATGACATTGCTCTAACACCACTTATGCCAGCAGCACTGGCAGCAGGTAGCTGGCAAGACTTCTTGGAGAATAAACAGCTGCTCGATGAATTCATGACAGAAAAAGCAGCTCAAGCTGCGGCAGAAGATAAAGTAGTGCGCTACACAGGTGCTATCACACTTGTTGATGGCAAGGTTCAGGCACAGGTAGGTTTAGTCTATGTTAGCAAAGATGATGTGCTAGCAAGTCTTAAACCGGGCGATAACATCTTTGTGATTAATTCACAGTGGTATACAGACAATGCATTAGTGATCCAAGGGCCTGGAGCGGGTAAAGAAGTTACCGCGGCAGGGGTTCATTCAGATCTGTATTGGCTGGTGAATAACTTAAAATAATTTTGCTGATCTTAGTTTTAATGGCTAAGCAAAAAGCGCCCCATGGGCGCTTTTTTATTGTCTAAAACTAATATAGTAATTAGAACAGTTCTTCTTCTGTACTCAGTTTTTCTTCAAATACATCTGTTGGCTCTTCTGTAACATACTTTGTAGGTGCAGTGCCTTTAATAAAGTATTCGAAGCGGCTGGTATAGTCATTTTTGTGGCTCAATAAGCCCGTTGCTAAATCAATACGAACCGAGACTAAGCCTTCAGGAAGTTCGATAGGAGCTTCTGGCATACCGTCAAGCGCTGCGCGCATAAAGTCAACCCACGCTGGTTGTGCGGTTTTTGCACCTGACTCAGCCCCAGAAATTTGTGAATTATCTAAGTTTTTATTTCTAGCACTACGGCCAAGTGTAATGCCAGGATTGTCAAAACCTACCCATACGGAGGTTAGTACATTGCGATTAAAACCACTGAACCAAGTATCAACAGAATCATTAGTGGTACCTGTTTTACCAGCTAGGTCGCGTCGGTCTAAAGCTTGAGCACGCCAACCGGTGCCACTCCAACCTGTTTTATGACTCCAACTACCGCCGCCCCAAATGGCGCTGTGCATAGCTTGCGAGATTAAGAATGCATTTTGCTTTGAAATAATACGCGGGGCACAACGCTGGACTGGTATTTGCTCTGTTTCAGTGATGCTAAGTTGGCTCGAATCGCGCGCTGCAAGCTCAACAGTGGCAGCCGGTTTTGGGCTATCACAAGCCAATTGAGGATTAGCCTTAAATAATGTATTGCCTGCTGAATCTTGGATTTCAGTAATAAAATACGGCTTAATTAGGTGGCCACCGTTTGCAAAGGCGCTCATACCGCGTGCAAGTTCAAGCGGGGTAATCGAGGCACTACCAAGGGCTAACGACTCACTGCGATTAATATCACTATTTAAAAACCCAAATTTAAGCAAGTGATCTGCAGTGCGCTCTAGGCCAACACCACGCAATAAACGAACAGAAATTACGTTTTTTGATTGTGCCAGTGCTCTGCGAATACGAATAGGGCCATTATAAACTGCTGGGCTGTTTTTAGGTCGCCATGCAACCCCTTGGCTTTTATCCCACTGATTAATAGGTGCATCATTCAAAATAGAAGCGAGTGTATAACCATTCTCAAGAGCTGCTGAATAAATGAATGGTTTAATGTTTGAACCCACTTGGCGTTTTGCTTGCACTGCACGGTTGTATTGGCTTTGTTCAAAGCTGTAACCACCTACAATAGCTTTAATTCGACCATCTTGCGGATCAAGCGAAACTAATGCACTCGATGCTTCAGGTATTTGGCTTAATATATAGCTATTGTCTGGATTTTTACGTAACCAAATTTGAGCGCCTGCTGTGAGAATGTCGCCAGCTGTTTCTGGTGCAAAACTTTGGCGGTAGCGCGTAATATATTTACGAGCCCACTTTAAACCATCCCATTCAACATTAACTTGTTCGCCACTTTTTAATAAAACAGAGATTGATTGCTCAGCTACTTGAGTGACAACACCAGCTAATAAAGGGCCAAACTCTTTTACATCTTTAAGTTTGTTTAAAATCGCGTCTCGAGTTAATGGCGTGTCGGTTTCACTATCCCATAAATGAGCGGTTGCTCCTCTATAGCCATGGCGCATATCGTAGGCATGTAAGTTGTTTACAAGCGCATCTTGTGCCGCCTGTTGGATATTTGAATCTACACTGGTGTAAACCTTGAAGCCTGTATTATAAGCTCGTTCATGGCCATAACGCTCAACCATTTCGGCGCGAACCATCTCAGAAATATAAGGCGCATATACTTCAATTTCAGCACCGTGGAATTTTGCCGTAATAGGCGCGTTAACGGCGTCTTGATACTCTGACTGACTAATATATTTTTCAGTTAGCATACGACCAAGTACCACATTACGACGTGCCTTGGCTCTCACAGGGTTACGAATTGGGTTTAGTGCAGAAGGAGCTTTAGGTAAACCAGCAATCATTGCCATTTGGGCTAACGTAAGTTCATTTAATTCTTTGCCATAATAAACTTGGGCTGCTGCACCAATACCAAAAGCACGATTCCCCAATTCAATTTTATTTAAATATAATTCGAGTATTTCATCTTTAGTTAATATACTTTCAATATGCAATGCGATGAATATCTCTTTGACTTTACGGATATAAGCCTTTTCTCGGGTTAAGAAAAAGTTACGGGCAAGCTGCATAGTTATGGTACTTGCGCCTTGTTTCTTTTCACCTGTAGATATGAGTACAATGGCTGAACGAACGATACCAATTGGGTCTATACCAATGTGTTCGTAAAAACGATTGTCTTCGGTCGCTAAAATTGCATCGATTAACGGTTGGGGGATTTGATCTATTGTGACGGGAATGCGGCGTTTTTCACCAAATTGATTAATCAATAAACCATCGCGTGAAAAAACTTGCATAGGTGTCTGTAATTGAACGTCTTTTAAAACCTGTACGCTAGGAATGTCAGGTTTAACGTAATAGTATAGACCAACTAAAGTGATTAGCCCTAAGAATGAGCAAATGATAAAAAATTGTAAAGTTCGTTTTAATAAAATCACTTATATTTTCCCTAAATGGACTCCCAATTAGAATCGGAGACTGCTAGTATATATTGATTAAAAAATGAATAATATTTTTTCAGATAAAAATTATAACTTGTTTATTATTAAAACAAAGGCAAAGTTGCAATCATGCTAAGTCAGCTATTAAAAAAGCCTTCATCTATGATGGTAGGGATCGACATCGGATCTCACTGCATTAAAGCAGTGTTGTTGCAAGAGACAGACGCAGGTTTGCGGCTTGAGGCATTAGCTATTGAACCTATGCCAAAAGGGGCTATGTCTGAACGCTCAATTCAAGACATTGAAGCTATCGGCAACGTTGTTGCTAAATTAAAACGAAAATTGCCTAAAACAGTCCATAGTGCCGCTGTTGCAGTGTCTGGGCAAACTGTGATCACAAAGGTTATTTTTATGGATGTATCATTAACTGATGCTGAATTAGAATCGCAAATAGCCATTGAAGCAGATAGCTTAATTCCATACCCACTCGACGAAGTGAACATAGACTTTGAAAAGCTCGCCATAAATGAAGCCGATCCGAGCAAAGTTAATGTACTTTTATCTGCAGCACGCACAGAAAGTGTTGAGGCTCGCATTGGTGTATTAGAAGCTGCAAATCTAACTGCTAAAGTAGTTGATGTTGAAAGCTACGCGTTGAGCCGTTCGTTAGATGTGTACTACCAACAATTGCCTAGCGATGCCTATGATAAGTGTGTGGCAATTGTAGATATTGGTGCTGTGCTAATGCTTGTGAGTGTGGTTCAAGCCGGTGAGACTATTTACACTCGGGATCAGGTTTTTGGTGGCGACCAATACACAAACAGTATTGTCGCTTATTACAACAAAAGCTTCGATGAAGCAGAAATAGGTAAAACCACAGGCGACTTACCTCCTAATTATACGTTTGAAGTACTTGCACCTTTTCAGACTTCGCTGCTACAACAAGTAAGACGTGCCGTACAAATGTTCTTAACGACGAGCGGTAAAGACCAAGTCGATTATATTGTTTTAACCGGTGGCACAGCCATGATTGAAGGCTTAGACCGATTGTTAATTGAAGAGTTAGGGATACATACAGTGGTTGCTGAACCCTTTGCAAATATAGAAATTGCTCCAAAGGTAGACCGTAATATTTTACAGCGTCATAGAACACAGTTCGCGATAGCCACAGGATTGGCGTTGAGGAGCTTTTCATCATGCCACATATAAATCTACTGCCTTGGCGCGAACAAAAACGAAAAGAATCGCAAAATAAATTTGTTACTTTGCTGTTCGCTGTTGTTGTAGTGAGTTTTTTAAGTATGTATATGTTGAGTTCTTTCTATTCAGGATTACGTGAAGGACAAAATGTAAAAAATAACTTTTTAAGCAACGAAATTGCACTACTTGATCAACGCATACGTGAAATCAACGAATTGGATAAAAAGAAAGAAAACCTACAGCAGCGAATGCGCTTAATTGAGGAGTTACAAAGCAATCGAAATCTTGGTACACAAATTATGGATGAGGTTGCGAAGATTGTGCCTTCAGGTGTTTATTTAACTAAGCTAGAACGTCGTGATGACCG
The DNA here is from genome assembly GCF_049257215.1 of Pseudoalteromonas thalassia. NCBI lineage: Bacteria > Pseudomonadati > Pseudomonadota > Gammaproteobacteria > Alteromonadales > Pseudoalteromonadaceae > Pseudoalteromonas > Pseudoalteromonas thalassia. The sequence goes on along the minus strand of NZ_JBMMUE010000016.1, from coordinate 20,869 downwards.
CATACATGTATCGGGACGTAGTGAATCTAATAATCGACTATCGACTATGTTGCGCCAAGTTCAGGGCTCTTATCTTCTAGAGCGACCTGTTATGCAAGGTATTGTGGCTGGTGAGCAAACGTCGAGGTTACTAAGTGACTTTAATATGGATTTTTATGTTAAACCATTTGATAAAATAGGTGAGGTACGCAATGAACCTTGATATCAAATCGTTAACTGAAATAGATTGGAACGAAATAGAGCTCGAAAATATGGGCGATTGGCCCATTGCTGTAAAAGTAATGTGTTGTACTTTTGTTGCTGCAATCGTGCTTTATTTTAGTTATAGCTTGCTGGTGTCTGATGAAATAGCTAATTATCACAGTTCAGTAGCCAAAGAGACTGAGCTGAGAAATACTTACAAAGCTAAATATGCTGTTGCGAGTAACCTAGACTTATATCGCCAGCAAATGATTGAGATGGAAGATAAGTTTTCGCAACTATTAAAGCGCTTACCCACCTCTAATGAAACACCAGGTTTACTTGACGATTTGTCTTATGTTGGCACGACAAGTGGTTTAACGTTTTTAAAAATTGGCTGGTTACCAGAAATAGAAAAAGAGTTTTACACTGAGCTGCCAATTAAGATAGAAGTTGTGGGCTCATATCATGAGTTTGGTGAGTTTGTTGGTAAAGTTGCACAATTACCGCGTATCGTAAGTTTGCATGACTTTACTATTCAAACCCTTGATGATGGTGAACTTACTTTTAGCGTTGTTGCTAAAACCTATCGTTATGAGGGAGGCACTCAGAAATGATGAGAAGGCTTCCGTTAGTTATTATTATGACTTTTGCACTGAGTGCATGTAACGATGATACATCAGAGCAAAAAGAATTTATCGATCAGGTAAAGGCAAGCACTACACCAAAAGTAGAGCCTATTCCTCAGATCGCAAAGTTTGAATATTTTGAATACAGTGCCAGTAAGTTGCGTAGCCCATTTGTTGCACCAAGACCTGAAATTATTCAAAACAACTTAGTACAAGTTAAAAACTGCTTACATCCAGATCCTAGCCGAGTTCGTCAGCCTCTAGAGAAGTACCCGCTTGAAAATTTATTAATGAAAGGGACTATCGGTCAAGCTGATAATAGCTGGGCATTGATTAAAGCGGCCGACGATACACTTTATCGTGTCACAGTAGGTAATTATCTTGGTTTGTATCATGGTGAGATTAAAGAAGTGCATGACAACTACATTGAATTATTAGAATTAATCCCTGATGGGGCTGGTTGCTGGAAAGAGCGCCTGACCAAGCTAGAAATGTTAGAGGCAGGTACAAATGGTGCAGATTAATCATATAAAAGGTAAAAATAAAATGCATAAAGGAATGGCTTGGTTAAAGCACATGCGAAAATACATGTTCGCTGCATTAACCTTACTGGTAGCGCAGTCGGTAGTCGCTGCACCTGTACTTTATGATGTGCGTTACAATCCAATCATGAAGGATGAAACGCAGCTGCAGCTAGTCTTTGATGAAGCCCTTACATTTGAGCCTAAAGTTCAGGTTTATAACGCACCAGCTCGGATAGAAATGTTATTTAACGATGTCGGTGTTGATAAAGAAGTTCAGACTGTAAATATAAACCAAGCAGGTATTCAGCAAGTCACTAGCACAATGACAACGGATGGTTTAAAAGTTGTTGTTATGTTGGATAAATTGAAAATTTATAAAACAACAGCTAAAGACAATGTTTACACGCTGCATGTTTCAGATAACCCAATTGCCAGTGATGAATCGACTGATCCATTATCAGCCTCAAGTAACTTTATAAATACTGTACAATCCATTGATTTTCGTCGTACTGAAAAAGATGAAGCTCGCTTATTGGTGTTTTTGCAAGGTACTCAAGCTGCGATTGATGTACATGAAAGCGGTGGTAAAATTATTGCAGAATTCCATCATACGGATATTTTAGACGAGCTTCTGTATGAACTAGACGTTATTGACTTTGGTACCGTTGTAAGCAAAATCGAGACCTTCAAAGAAGGAACAATGACTCGTATAGTGGTAGAGCCAAATGCTGCGTTTAAATTTACTCACCAACAAATAGAGAACATCTTTACGTTAACAGTTGAAAAAGATGATACTCAACGTGCATACCTAGACGGCGGTATTGAATATCAAGGTCGTCCTATGAGCCTTAACTTCCAAGATATTCCAATTCGCTCTGTGCTACAGATTATTGCGGGCTATAACGAGTTTAACTTAGTAACAAGCGACTCTGTAACAGGCAATATTACGCTTCGTCTAGAAGGTGTTCCTTGGGATCAGGCTTTGGATGTTGTGCTTAAAATTAAAGGTTTGGATAAACGCATGGATGGTTCTATTTTGATGGTTGCACCATCTGAAGAACTGGCAGCGCGTGAAGCCAAAGAGCTTAAGGCTAAACAGCAAGTCGAAGATTTAGAGCCTTTATACAGTGAATATATTCGCCTTAATTATGCTAAAGCTGAAGAGTTTGCTGATTTATTAAAAACCGATACCAACAGCATCATTTCTTCACGAGGCAGTGTTTCGGTTGATAAACGTACTAACACATTATTAATTAAAGATACTTCTAAAAGTATTGATAGTGTTCGTCGTATGGTTGAAACCCTTGATATTCCAGTAAAGCAAGTAGTGATTGAATCACGTATGGTTACTGTGAATGATAACGTGCAAGAAGACTTAGGCGTACGTTGGGGCATAAGCGATGTAGGCAGTGACGGTGCTATCTCTGGGACTCTTGAAGGCGCTGGAGGCATGTTTGGTGCTGGCTCTTACAATAACATTCCAAGTTTAGCTGACCGATTAAATGTAAACTTACCAATTTCAAGCCCTGCGGGAAGTATTGGTGTACAAGTTGCCAAATTAGCTAACGGCACCATTTTAGATTTAGAGCTCAGTGCTTTAGAAGAGGAAAACCGAGGTGAGATCATCGCAAGTCCGCGCATCACTACGGCTAACCAACAAAAAGCACGTATTGAGCAAGGTACCGAAATTCCTTATGTTGAAGCTGCATCAAGTGGTGCAACAACGGTTACCTTTAAAAAAGCGGTATTAAGTTTAGAAGTAACGCCACACATTACGCCTGACAATAAGGTGATTTTAGACCTAGTTATCACACAAGATACACGCGGTGATACGGTGCAAACACCAACGGGTTCAGCGGTGGCGATTAATACTCAAGAAATCCAAACACAAGTGTTAGTAGAGAATGGCCAAACAGTTGTTCTTGGTGGTATCTTCCAACAGCAAATCGTTAACTCAACGAAGAAAGTTCCTGTACTTGGAGACATTCCATATTTAGGAACCTTATTCAAAAGCACCAGTGAGTTTAATGAAAAGAAAGAGCTGTTAATCTTTGTAACACCAAAAATTCAATTGGATTAAGTGATTTTTTCTTAAGCAACGAGCAATTAGCATGTTTAATTGCTCGTTATATGGCTTTTTATGCTAATTGACTTGAAATACCCAAGCAATTACTGAGATAATCCCCTCCTTAATTTTGGGGCCAGGTCGTTAGGCGGGGTTTTATTTCAAATTTTAGAGTTCGTTTGTACTAAAAAGATATGGCTGAGAAACGTAATATATTTCTAGTGGGCCCTATGGGGGCTGGCAAAAGCACAATTGGTCGTCACATTGCTGACCAATTACACCTTGAATTTTTCGATTCAGATCAAGAGATCGAGCGACGCACAGGAGCAGATATTGCTTGGGTGTTCGACCTTGAGGGTGAAGAGGGCTTCCGACTTCGTGAAGAAACTGTTATTTCAGACCTAACTGAGATGCAAGGTATTGTACTTGCAACAGGTGGTGGTTCTGTGATCAGTAAAGAAGTACGTAATAAGCTTTCTGCTCGCGGTATTGTTGTATACCTAGAGACACCTATCGAAAAGCAAGTTGCACGCACGCAGCGCGACAAGCGTCGCCCATTATTGCAAACAGAAGAAGCACCGCGTGATGTATTAGAGCGCTTAGCTGAAGAACGCGAACCGTTATACAAAGAAGTGGCTGATTTTGTTGTCCGCACTGATGAGCAAAGCGCTAAAGTTGTTGCTAATCAAATCATTGAGAAATTAGATTTTTAAAACCAATAATTAAAAAAGGAAACTAGCGATGCTTGAATTAACTGTTAATTTGGACGAGCGAAGTTATCCTATTTATATTGGTCAATCTGCTCTTAAAGACACAGGTCGATTACGCGAACACATTGGCGATTGTCGACCTATCATTATCACCAACGACACCATTGCACCTCTATACCTTGATGATGTAATGGCGTCATTGGCTGATCTTAACCCGTTATCTTTTTCTATTCCTGATGGTGAACAATATAAGTCACTAGAGTGGTTTGAGAAAATTTCGGCATTCTTACTCGAACATAACTGTGGTCGTGACACCTGCCTTATTGCATTAGGTGGTGGTGTTGTGGGCGACTTAACCGGTTTTGTTGCTGCCTGTTATCAACGCGGTGTGCCTTTTATTCAAGTACCTACAACCTTGCTATCACAAGTTGATTCGTCAGTCGGTGGTAAAACCGCTGTTAATCATCCGCTTGGAAAAAATATGATTGGTGCGTTTTACCAACCGCAAGCCGTTTTTATCGATACCCAATCACTACATACTTTACCTGAGCGAGAGTTCGCAGCAGGCATGGCTGAAGTGATCAAGTACGGTTTAATCTATGACACAGAACTATTTGCTTATTTAGAGCAAAATATCGCTAATCTTAAATCACTCGATGAGCAAACATTACAGCATGTTATTTATCGTTGCTGTGAAATCAAAGCCTTGATTGTTGCGCAAGATGAAAAAGAAGCAGGTTTGCGTGCGTTATTAAACCTGGGTCATACTTTTGGTCACGCTATTGAAGCGCAAATGGGCTATGGTAATTGGTTACACGGCGAAGCTGTTGCTGCTGGTATGGTGTTAGCAGCACGTTTAGCGCAAACTCGCGGTGATTTAACTGCAGCTGAAGTTGAGCGCATAGTGCAATTGATTGCTCATTACGATTTACCTGTTGATATTCCAGCTGAAATGACTAGCGAGCAGTTTTTAACGCATATGCGTAAAGATAAGAAAAACAAGAAAGGCACGATCCGGTTTATTCTTCCTACCCAATTTGGTCAGTGCGCGCTGATAAGCGATGTTACCGATCAGCAGGTTTGTGATTTAATAGCGCGCTAATGCAATCGCAAATATTGCCTAGCCGTGCTGCGCTAGTTGATCGAATCGCTCTGCAGTTTGAATATGGGCAGAATTTAATTTGCTTACTTGGCCCTTCAGGGTTAGGTAAAAGTTACTTACTAGAAACATTCATCACTGATAAGTACGCTGAGTTTAACAAAGCATTTGTACAATTGTCTGGCAAAATGACAGATCAACAGCTGCTTACAGAGCTACTCGAACAAAGCTTTAGTAACCCACTTATCGATCATACCCAAACGTTATCAGAAAACTTTTATAACCTGTATAAGCAGCAACCTTGTGGTGATTGCTTGTGGGTGATTGATGGCGGGCGTCATTTATCTGAGGAAATGGTTCATCAACTCGAGATACTGGCAAAGAAAAGCCCAAGTACCTTATATATTTTGATAGCATCTCAGTCTGTTGGGCAATTCACACAAGCTGTTGAAATTCACCTAGAGGCACTTAATCTTAGTGAAAGTAAGCAGTTGATGCGTTGGTTTTTCGATAGCCTTCCGGTAGAAGAAGATCCTGTTTTTCGAACCTTTTTGCAAGAAGCTCATGGTAATCCTGCATTATTACTTGCATGGCAACCTGATCAACAAACTGCAGATATTCGCCCTCCAGAAAAGAGCTACAAACCGTTGTATTTAACCCTGTTGTTAATAACAACTATGTTATTAATTATTGGCTTTTTGTACAAAGCAGATATGACCCAATGGTGGAAAGCACATTATCAACAAGAGGAGAGTGCCACTATTGCTACGGCTCTCCCAGCAGAAAAGGTTACTGCGGCTCAACAAAACAGCGATGAAACGCTATCAGAGCCGAGCAGTGCGTCAGTAGAGCTAGATAATAATACTGTGACAGTTCAACAGTCAGAAGCTCCAGCAGTAAGCCATGAAAATAATATTGCTGCAATTGTTGATAGTCTTGCTAGTGCAAAACCTGAAGAGCAACAGGCCAAACCAAGTAGCGAAGAAATTGCCGCAGTATTGACTGACGACGCCTTAAATCCTCCTCCAGCTGATAATGCCGTTAATACAGAAACAGTTGAAAAAGCGCCGACAGTGAGTGCAAATGCATGGTATTTAGCAGAGCCAGACGAGCATTTTGTAATACAGCTGTTAGCTGTTACTAAAAAAGAAATCACTGATAAGTTTATTACAGAGAACTCATTAGAAGGGCAAGTTAATACGTATCAAACTTTGCGAGGTGGCAAAGTGTGGTGGATTGTAACTTATGGTAGCTATGCCACCTTAAACGACGCGAAAAATGCGTTATCAACACTACCGAATAAAGTGCGTAAAAATCAGCCTTTTTATAAAAAAATAAGTAAAATTAAGCAAGAAATTGCTTCACAGGATCAGTAAATTAAAACTGATTAGTGTAGAATCGCGCAATATCGAATTGAAGTTAAGAGCAGATGCAGCAAAAGACCAGAGCCTTCCTTAAATGGGCAGGTGGAAAATACAGCCTAGTTGAAGATATTCATGCCCGCTTAAAACAAGCGAGTTTGGATGCTGATACTTTAGTTGAACCTTTTGTTGGCGCTGGCTCTGTATTCCTCAATACTGACTTTAAGCATTATATTTTAAATGATATCAATGCTGATTTGATCAACCTGTACACAGAGCTTAAACGCACGCCGGATGAATTTATTAGCGATGCAAAAAAGTTATTTGTTGAGCTAAATAATCACCCAGAAGCTTACTACGAATACCGTGTTCAATTTAATCAAAGCAGTGATGTATATGAACGTGCAATTTTGTTCTTATACATGAACCGTCACGGGTACAACGGCCTATGTCGTTATAACCTAAAAGGGATTTTTAATGTTCCTTTTGGAAAATATAAGCGCCCATACTTTCCAGAGAAAGAAATGAATTTCTTTGCTGAAAAAGCTCAACAAGCAACTTTTACCTGCTTAGGTTATGACGAAGTGTTTAAGCTTATTCCTGAAAACGCAGTAGTGTATTGTGATCCACCCTATGTACCACTCAGTAAAACGGCGTCGTTTACTTCCTACGCTAAAGGCGGTTTTAATTTAGATGACCAAGCTAACTTGGCTAATTTAGCTGAGCAGGCTGCATTCGAAAATAATACGCCTGTACTTATTTCTAATCACGATACAGTGTGGACTCGCAAAATCTACAGCCAAGCATCACTTGATGAGATTAAGGTGAAGCGGACAATAAGCCCTAAGGGTGGTTCACGAAATAAAGTGAATGAATTGATGGCTATGTATTTAGCACCAAAGAAACCGCGAAATAAATAGCAGCAATAAAAATAATAAACAAAATGACAGCAATCACAATGATGGCCAGTGGTGAATGCTCTTTGAAGTCTGCTTGACGTTTTTGCTCTGACTGCACACCAAAAAATGCCGCAAAGACACTTTGTAATGCACTAATAAAGCTGCTCATCTAATTAGAACTTTGAGCTTAAACTACTAACGTTCTTTGACTCTTCGCTACTTGTTAAAAGCTCAAGTAAATCGAGGTAGTGGAATTGTGCGCTACGGCTGTCACCAGTCAACCAAGAAAACCATCCAGTTTCTTGTTCTGCTTTCATACATTGAGCAGAAGATGATGATGCGTTTAGCGTATTGCATGAGCAACCAGACGCCGTTACTAAAAACTTGTCTTCATCGGCAGATGAAAAAGATACAAACGTAGCAACAGTAAGTGCGGACGCGATTAAGATCCCTATTTTAAAAGCACGCATGAGAATAACCCTTGTTTGTGTTATTTAGACAAGCATACCTAATAATTGCTCAAATAACAAACTTAATTCATGCTGAATTGATTAAAAAATTAATAAAATTAGCGCGTTAAAGTTAATTTTATGTTTAATTATTGTTTTATTTTTTGGTGCTTTTGACATGTTTAATCGGTTTAGGTAGCAGGTCAGCTAGTTAATAGTTCTTATATTCGAATGATCTTAAAGGCTTTCTACTATTTAGCTAAGTATTTACCCTGTGTCGTACTGTTTTAATCAGTAAGCGATTAGGTTACATTAAGCGCTCCTTTAGCGTAGCAAATTATTATTGGATCACTCATGTTAGAAACCTTACAAAAGTATTTAATAGCCCCTTCAATTTTATCGGCTGACTTTGCTCGCTTAGGTGACGATGTCGATCGTGTTCTTGCAAGTGGTGCTGACGTTATACATTTTGATGTAATGGATAACCATTACGTGCCTAACCTCACATTTGGACCAATGATTTGTAAAGCGCTGCGAGATTACGGCATCACAGCACCAATTGATGTACATCTGATGGTAAAGCCAGTTGACCGCATTATTCCTGATTTTGCTGAAGCAGGGGCGTCGATTATCAGTTTTCACCCAGAAGCCAGTGAGCATATAGACCGCACTTTGCAATTAATTAAAGATAATGGCTGCCAAGCGGGATTAGTGTTTAATCCTGCAACAAGTTTAAGTTACCTTGAACATGTGCTTGATAAAGTTGATGTAGTGCTATTAATGTCGGTTAACCCTGGCTTTGGTGGCCAAAGTTTTATTCCACATACTCTCGAAAAGCTCCGCCAAGCACGTAAAATTATTGATGATTCAGGTCGTAATATTCGTTTAGAAGTTGATGGTGGGGTCGGTGTTGATAACATTGCCGAAATAGCAGAAGCGGGCGCTGATATGTTTGTATCAGGCTCTGCAATTTTTAATCAACCAGATTACAAAGCGGTCATCGATGCGATGCGCAGCGAACTTGCGAAGGTTGAATAATGAAATACGATGCGGCATTTTTCGATTTAGATGGCACCTTGGTCGATAGCGTTTATGATTTATACATTGCGATGAACCTGACTTTAACCGACTTAGCGTTTCCGGTTGTTACACAAAAGCTAGTAGAAAGCTGGGTCGGCAATGGTATTGAAACCTTAGTTAAGCGTGCTTTGAGCGGCGACATGCAAGTAAGCGAGCATTTGGATGAAGCCCTTGCAGAGCGTGCTATTGATTTGTTTTATCAGCACTATGACCACGTTGTGGGTGACTATAGTGCGCTTTATCAACATGTAGAAACAGGGCTTGCTGCACTTGCTGGTATTCCTAAAGTGGTGATCACCAATAAGGCACGCCGTTTTACCGAAAAGCTACTTGATAAACTCTCATTGACCAGTCATTTTCAGTTTATTGTCTGTGGCGATGATATGGCAAAAAAACCATCACCTGAGCCATTGCAATATGCTTGTCAGCAACTCGATGTCAGCCCTGAAAAAACGGTTATGATCGGCGACTCAAAAAGTGATATTTTGGCAGCAAAAGCTGCAAATGTTGACGTTGTTGCACTCGGTTATGGCTATAACCAAGGTGAAAACCTCGCTGATTTCAATCCAGAGTACCTCTGCGAGAGTTTCTTAGATATAATACCCGTTCTTACCCAAAGGTAAGTGCATTTTAAATTCGTCTTTTTAGTTTAGTAAAAAATATAAAGGAACATCATGAGTAAACCAGTAGTGTTAAGTGGCATTCAGCCAACCGGTGGTATGACAATAGGCAACTATGTTGGCGCTATTAACCAGTGGCTTAAGCTACAGGAAGACCACGAAAGTTTCTTTATGTTAGTAGATTTGCACGCCATTACAGTTCGCCAAGATCCAGAGCAATTACGCTCGCGTGTGCTGGACGGTATTGCGCTATATGCTGCATGCGGTATCGACCCAGAGAAAGCTGCGTTATTCGTGCAATCTCAAGTGCCAGAACATGCACAGCTGAGCTGGGTATTAAACTGTTACGCGCAAATGGGTGAGCTTAATCGTATGACGCAGTTTAAAGATAAGTCATCTAAACATGCGAATAACGTGAATGTGGGCTTATTCTCTTACCCAGTGCTGCAAGCGGCTGATATCTTGTTATACCAAGCAGATCAAGTGCCTGTGGGCGAAGATCAAAAGCAACACCTTGAATTAACACGTGATATCGCAACACGTTTTAACAACCTATACGGTGACGTGTTCAAACTACCTGAGCCGTATATTCCTGAGTTCGGCGCACGTGTAATGAGCTTACAAGATCCGCTGAAGAAAATGTCTAAGTCAGATGAAAATCCAAACGGTTACATCATGTTATTGGATGAGCCGAAGAAGATTGAAAAGAAACTGAAAAAAGCAGTAACCGATTCAGACGAACAAGCACGTATTTACTTTGATCGTGACGAAAAACCAGGTGTATCTAACCTACTTACTTTATTATCAGTTGCAACTAAGCGCTCAATCGAAGACTTAGTTCCTGAATACGAAGACAAAATGTATGGTCACCTGAAAAAAGACACTGCAGCAGCGGTTGTTAATATGATTGAGCCAATTCAAGCGCGCTTTAAAGAGATCCGTGAAGATCAATCACTACTTGATAGCATTATGAAATCAGGTGCTGAAAAGGCGAGTATTCGCGCTGAAAAAACATTAAAAGCTGTGTACGATGCGGTAGGTTTTATTCCTCGCCCGTAAGCTTGCAACAAATAATTGAAATAAAAATACCGCTTAACAGCGGTATTTTTTTATTCATTAAAAACTCAGCACAATTAAAACAGTAAAAAAACACATCAGCGCGGCAGCAGTTTTGTCTGTTTTTTCCATTTTTTTATTCCTCATCTGTGTTCAACTGTTTAATTACATAGCCTTTATTTTTTAATAGGCCTAACAAGCTATCTTCACCAGCCAAGTGGGCTGCACCAACGAGCACCAGCTCTTTTTGATGATTAGTAAAATAGCGCTCTATCTTACTAAGCCAGGTTAAATTACGTTGCTTAATTAACATTTCATAAGTAAGGGGATCACGTTGTTTTAGTGGTAGGGTAGTAAGCTGAGCCATTGCTTGCATATCGCCATTTCGCCATGCATCGAGCATTTCAACATACAGTTGCTGGAAGTCAGAAACTTGTGCCAATAGTGATTCTATAAAGGCATTCTCATCTTCATTGCCTAATTGTTTAAACAAATTTAACTGGAAAGCTAAGGTTTCAAGGTAAGCTATTTTTTTATTATCTTGTTTGGCCAGTTTCGCAAGATAGCTATCGACGCCTTCACCTAAGAGCTGCTGTTTTTGTAACTCTAACGACATGATTAGCAAGCTCACCATAAAAGGTCGAAAGCTATCCAGTTCATAGAGATGCATGCCATAGCTATTAAGCTGTAATTTTAATTGTTGCTTAACTTTTTCTGTCAGTTTGCTACTTAAGGTTTCACCTGCTTGATAGCTAAGAGCTTTAAGCAGGGTTAGTTGTGCCGAGCTATCGCTTGGTGCAGGTACATCGGCTTCAAGCACTAAGGTATCTATCAGTTTATAAGCCTGATTAAATTCAGTGGGAAGTGGCAGCTCTTTAGAAGGTAAAATATGAATTGAACCAGCAAGATAAATATATTCATCACCTTTACTTACCTGCCAAATGGCACTTTTAGCGATGCTAAAACTACTTGCTAATAAGCCTGATGCAGCAATGAATGAGATGAGCAAGTATCGAGTTAATGTTTTCATTATTTTAGCCTGTTAATTGATGAGGCTTGCCCAGCATGCTGGGCAAGCTAGCTGTTAGTTATTGAGCTGTTGTTCAATTTGGTGATCAATTTTATTGTTCATTTGCTCAATAGAGGCGGCTATAGATGTCTCTAACTGTTGATCTAGTTTTTGAGCACCTTGATTATTTAGTAAAGTATTCGGTGCTGTAATAACGAGTGCAGCGACTGCTAGTAGTGGCATCATTTTTAAAATTGAATTGCTCATAATGTAATTCCCTTAATTGGTTGATTGGTTTTATCAACGAGGCAAAAGTGGTTGGTAGCCCGTTGATGGAAACTACAATAGCGAGGAATTCGGATAGAGTCGCTTATCTAGTTCTAAGCGATTTATTTATAAGGTTTTGAAAATTTAATTAAAATAATTTCAATGGTTTAAGTCCAATCCTTATGGGCCGAAATAAGGTTTTAAAGCATATTATTTTTGAGGGTTTGCTTTATCGAGGGCTATTATTCTTTCACTGGCTGGCAGAAGCGCAGCAAGCCTCATTAATAAAATAGGATTACTGCGTTACTTTGCAACAGGGGTAACGCCTGGCGAGTCACACGCAATGACTTCAAATCGATAGCCATATTCAGCATTGTGATCAGGGGTTACTTGCACTATTTCGTAATCATTCAGCTCAACAGCTTTACTGTTTTCAGCCTTTAAACAGCGCGAATAACTATCGGCCTCAAAGCTGTAAGCAAACATGGCAATTAAGCGTTTGCTGCGCTCAAAGTAACCTTTACTATCTAAAAACTGACGTAGATTTTCAGCCGTTTCGTTATCAGCTTGTATGTTTATATCACGGCTAGGTACCTGAGCTTCTTCGTTGATGTCAGGAATTTGTTGCTCAATTTTTTCACTGAGTTCTTCAACCGCTTTTTGCTGCTCTTCACCTGACTCTTTGGCAATGACTTTACTGTCTATGAAGGTGCTAACCATATTGTGGAGCACTTCTTCAGGTGGCTTGTCATCAAGAAACGAAATTAAGTTAATAAATACTACGGTTGCTAAAATAAAACGCACGATGGCGGTTAATAGCGGCGAATAGCTTTGACTTATAAATTTAACTCGCTCAGAGCCAAATGGTTTTATCAGCAATAGAATAAAAATATAAAAAGGCAAAAAGAGTTGAAATAACAATAATGTACCTAGTGTTATTCCCAGCGCCCAAGGCGGTAAATATAACAGAGTGGCAAAGTTATGTGTGTAGTTAAAATGATTGGCAGAAACATGGGTTACATCATTTACTATGCCGCTTGCACCTGCCAACACAAAGTTAGCGATACTAGCATAGAAGATTAAAATCAGTGCCTTGCCGGCAAGTGAATGCCAAAGTTGATTAAACTTAGGCCAAAATTCAATAACAAGAGCAATAATGGTGATGGTGGCACTTAACCAGCCTGATGGCACAACAATCAGGCTGCTTAATGCCAAAAGATAGAGCTTTTGTGCGGTACTTAAGTTAAACCAAATGGCTTGTAAACGTTCAACCAACCTTGTTTTATGAGGTTGCCAGCTACGTTGCTGTTGTTGAAACTGTTTATTAGCGCGCCATTTTGCAATTTTTAAATACCTACGCACGCAATATCCTTTTTATAGTAGTGGTTTTAAGTACCTGCCTGTGTGTGAACGCTCACAATCTGCGACGTCTTCAGGTGTACCAGAAATTAAAATTTCACCACCGCCAGAGCCACCTTCAGGGCCTAAATCGACAATCCAGTCAGCAGTTTTGATCACATCAAGGTTATGCTCAATAACAACAATGGTATTACCGTGATCGCGTAAGCGGTGCAGTACTACTAATAATTGCTGAATATCAGCAAAGTGTAAACCCGTAGTTGGCTCATCAAGGATATACAGTGTTTTACCGGTATCGCGTTTTGAAAGTTCACGAGCCAGTTTCACTCGCTGTGCTTCACCACCTGAGAGGGTTGTTGCAGCTTGACCTAAGCGAATATACGACAAGCCAACATCCATTAACGTTTGCAGTTTACGTGCAATGGCCGGGATTTTATCAAAGTAGTCACGGGCATCTTCAACGGTCATTTCGAGTACTTGGTGAATGTTTTTACCTTTGTACTGTACTTCTAGGGTTTCACGGTTGTAGCGCTGACCTTTACATACATCACAAGGCACATATACATCCGGTAAAAAGTGCATTTCTACCTTGATCACGCCATCGCCTTGGCAAGCCTCACAACGGCCACCTTTAACGTTAAAGCTAAAGCGACCGACTTTATAACCACGCGAACGGGCTTCTTGAGTGCCTGCAAATAGCTCACGAATACCGGTAAAAATACCAGTGTAAGTTGCAGGGTTTGAGCGCGGAGTACGGCCAATTGGGCTTTGGTCAATATCAATCACTTTATCAAAATGATCCAATCCCTTAATTGACTTATACGGTGCTGCTTCTGCGGTCGTTGCGCCATTTAACTCGGTATGAGCCAGTTTAAATAAAGTGTCGTTGATAAGTGTCGATTTACCTGAGCCCGATACACCTGTGATACAGGTCATTAAGCCAAATGGAATACGTAAATCAACGTTCTTTAAGTTGTTACCTGTGGCACCAAATAGCTCAAGCCATTTGTCGTTGGTTTGATGGCGAGCCGCCGGTACTTCGATTTTCTTTTCACCAGAGAGATACTGACCGGTGATAGAATCTTTACTTGCTAGAATATCGTCATGGGTACCTTGTGCAATAACATGGCCGCCATGAACACCAGCACCCGGGCCGATATCGATAATATGATCGGCAGCGCGAATGGCATCTTCGTCATGCTCAACCACAATGACGGTATTGCCTAAATCACGTAAGTGAATAAGGGTTTTTAGTAAGCGGTCGTTATCGCGTTGGTGCAAACCAATTGATGGTTCATCCAGTACGTACATAACACCAACAAGGCCTGCACCAATTTGGCTTGCTAAACGAATACGCTGAGCTTCACCACCTGAGAGGGTGTCAGCGCTTCGCTCAAGTGATAAGTAATTAAGGCCTACATTAATTAAGAAAGATAAACGGTCGCGAATTTCTTTGAGGATTTTATCGGCAATTTGGGCACGCTGACCAGTTAGGCTTAAGCTATCAAAAAATGCCATGCTTTCACCAATACTCATTGTGGTGATGGCAGGTAGATTGGTTTGGCCAATAAATACATGGCGAGCTTCTTCGCGTAATCGAGAGCCATGACAGCTTGGACACGCTTGGCTCGTTTGGTATTTAGCGAGCTCTTCGCGCACCGAGTTTGATTCTGTTTCGCGGTAGCGGCGGTTCATATTATTTAAAACGCCTTCAAACTCGTGGTTACGCGTAATTAAATCGCCACGGTCATTGCGATAATTAAAAGCAATTTTAGTCTTGCCTGAACCTTCAAGAATAACTTTTTGTGCTTCTTTACTCAGATTTTGAAACGGCGCTTCTAAATCAAACTTGTAATGCTCCGCGACGGCTTGCAGCATTTGGAAATAATAAAAGCTGCGTTTGTCCCATCCTTTAATTGCGCCGCCCGACAAGCTTAGCTCTGGGTTTTGCACTACACGGTTTGGATCAAAATACTGACGTACACCTAAACCATCACAGCTTTGGCATGCACCTGCTGGGTTATTAAACGAGAATAAACGCGGTTCAAGCTCGCCCATTGCATAGCCACAGGTTGGGCAAGCAAAGTTAGCTGAAAACAGCATGTCTTCGCTAAGAGAGTCATCCATTGCCGCTACATGAGCTATACCGCTTGAAAGCTCAAGCGCCGTTTCGAATGATTCAGCTAAACGCTGTTGTTGGCCATCTTTTACTTTAAAGCGGTCAACCACAACTTCGATAGTGTGCTTTTTATGAAGCTCAAGGGTTGGTGGATCTGATAAGTCACAAACTTCGCCATCAATACGGGCACGAATAAAGCCTTGGCTTGCAAGTTGCTCAAGCAGCTTAACATGTTCACCTTTTCGGTCTTTCACAACTGGTGCTAATAGCATTAGCTTGCTACCTTCAGGTAGCGCTAAAACCGTATCGACCATTTGGCTGATAGTTTGTGCTGCAAGCGGTAAGTCGTGAGTAGGACAGCGAGGCTCACCTACACGGGCAAATAATAAACGTAGGTAATCGTAAATTTCGGTGATGGTTCCGACTGTTGAGCGCGGGTTATGCGAGGTTGATTTTTGCTCAATAGAGATTGCAGGCGATAAACCTTCGATGTGATCCACATCGGGTTTTTCCATCAGCGATAAGAACTGCCTTGCATATGCAGAGAGTGATTCAACATAACGACGTTGCCCTTCTGCATAAAGCGTATCAAACGCTAAAGACGATTTTCCTGAACCAGATAGGCCAGTGATAACTATCAGCTTATCACGGGGAATGGTTAGGCTGATGTCTTTTAAATTGTGCGTACGGGCGCCTCGGACTTCAATGTTTTCCATGCTATCTCGTTTTGTTACCTAATTATTTTTTCAGTATCTCACAATACGCGATAAGATTAATCCTTGATCAAAGAAAAAATCATCACTCACAGGTGATTATTTAGTTTTTGCTTGTGGTAGAATCCACGCTCACATTTTAACAGACAGCAAGATCAGTAATTCATGACAGCATCTTCACTCAACTCTCGAGAAAAACGCGCTGCCGTTTCGTTGGCGAGCGTATTTGCATTTCGCATGCTTGGCCTATTTATGCTGATGCCAGTATTGGCAATTTATGGTCAGCAGCTAGAAGGGTTTTCGCCACTATGGATTGGCTTTGCTATCGGTGCTTATGGTTTAACGCAAGCTGTATTACAGATACCTATGGGCTGGTTATCGGACAAAATTGGTCGTAAAAAAGTCATTATTGGTGGTCTTTGTGTGTTTGCGCTTGGTTCTGTGATAGCGGCAACAGCTGAGTCAGTACAAATGGTGACGTTAGGGCGTGCATTACAAGGCATGGGCGCAATAGCCAGTGCATTGTTAGCACTGGCTTCTGATCTAAGTCGTGATGAACAGCGTCCAAAAGTAATGGCCGTCATTGGTATGTGTATTGGTATGAGCTTTGCCGTTGCTATGTTACTTGGGCCAATAGTAGCCGCATCATGGGGTGTTGCAGGAGTATTTTGGCTTACTGCAGGGCTGGCGCTTTTAGGTATTTTTATCGTGTTGTTTTTAGTGCCAAATGCAGTTAGTAAAGCCCCAAAAGGCGACACGCTTGCAACACTTGATGACATTAAGCAACTTATTAAACACCCACAATTAGCGCGCCTTGATTTTGGGGTGATGCTGCTTCATCTTACATTAACTACCGTATTTGTAGCATTACCAGGTCAGCTTATTAAAGATGGATTAATTGCAGATCATCATTGGTATTTATACATACCTGTATTATTTTTAGCATTTTTCTTGATGGCACCTATGATGATAGTGGCTATTCGCAAAGAAAAAGAAAAACAAGCATTCATTGGTTCAATCGCACTGCTGGTGTTAAGCATGTTAGCCATGTCGCTATGGGTTGATTCGGTGATTGGCATTGGTATTTGTATGTTGGTTTACTTTATTGCTTTTAACTTTTTAGAAGCCACCATGCCAGCTCTTGTTTCGCGTATTGCCCCTGCAAACCAGAAAGGTTCTGCGATGGGGGTGTTCTCATCAACGCAGTTTTTTGGTGCCTTTTTAGGCGGTTTATTGGGTGGCTATGTTGCTCAAGCATTAAGTGCGCAAGCAGTGTTTGCGGCAGCGGCACTTGTTGGGGTAATATGGCTTATCATTGCTTGGAATATGCAAGTCCCACCAAGAAGTAAAATAATTAGCTTAATGACCGAATTAAGTTCAGAGCAGCAAGCACAAGCACTTGCTTCTCGTCTTGTTGCTTTACCGGGCGTCATTGAAGCAACGGTTGTTTGTGATGAAAATCGCAGCTATTTAAAGATTAATGACAAAGAATTTGACCTAGACCAAGCACGTAAAGTTGCTGGTTTAATCTAACGTTTTATAGGAGAAGTTCCATGGCACGCGGTGTGAACAAAGTTATCTTGGTTGGTAATTTAGGCCAAGATCCAGAAGTACGTTATATGCCTAATGGCAATGGTGTAGCGAATATCAGCATTGCTACGACTGATAGCTGGAAAGATAAAAACACAGGGCAAATGCAAGAGCGTACTGAATGGCACCGTGTTGTGTTATTTGGCAAACTAGCTGAAGTTGCAGGTGAGTATCTTCGCAAGGGCTCACAAGTTTATATTGAAGGCCGTTTACAAACGCGTAAATGGACTGATCAATCAGGCCAAGAAAAATACACCACAGAAATCGTGGTAGATATGGGCGGTCAAATGCAAATGTTAGGTGGCCGTGGTGGCGATCAACAGGGGGGCGGCTATCAAGGTGGTCAATCACAAGGCGGTTACCAAGGTGGTCAACAGCAAGGTGGCGGTTACGGTGGTGGCTCACAACAAGCACAAAGCAATAACAGCTATGCACCACAGCAACAGTCTGCACCAGCACCACAGCAACAACGTCCACAGCAGTCAGCGCCGCAACAACAAAACAATAACCAATACGGTGGCGGTTATGGTGCTCCACAGCAAAGCAGTGCACCACAACAAGGCGGTTTTGCTCCTAAGCCACAAAATGCACCACAAGGCGGCGCATCAAACCCAATGGAACCACCAATCGACTTTGATGACGATATCCCGTTCTAGTTTCCGTGAGTGGAATAAGTGTAAAAAAACACTTGTAAACTAGATCAAAAATCATTAAGCCCAGCAAAAACGCTGGGTTTTTTGTTTTTTTACACTTTACATTTGAATTTTAATCATTAAAAAAGA
Source organism: Pseudoalteromonas thalassia (assembly GCF_049257215.1). Taxonomy (NCBI): domain Bacteria; kingdom Pseudomonadati; phylum Pseudomonadota; class Gammaproteobacteria; order Alteromonadales; family Pseudoalteromonadaceae; genus Pseudoalteromonas; species Pseudoalteromonas thalassia. Next base: position 2,358 of record NZ_JBMMUE010000016.1, on the reverse strand, counting down.
CTTTACGTAAACAAAAACAGTAAAGAAAAATAAAATGAATAAGTTACCAACAGTCGCCAATTTTGAAAAAGTAATACAACGTCTAAAAATAGCCATCACTATTATCTGAGTAATGGTGAACTACTTGTATATAAATAGATTAGGGGCAGTAACTTTAACTTAATAAAAAGCAATAAGCTTCTCTTCAAAAATCTTCCTTCATAAAGTCTCTGTGACTTTAATCAAATGGTTCCTTTTTTAAATCGTTCACTCTTAACATCTACTCGAATGCTTTTTAAGTGATTGATATTTATCGATTTAAATAATTATAAAAAAAGGTTTACAAAGAAATCTCAATCATTAAACAGATTAAAACTACTTAAAAACTTAAATGAAATAAGGTTGTTTTATGTCTGACTTACATGTCGAAACACTGATTTTAAAAAACGGAGAACGTTATCCTGTTTTAATGACTGGAAATAATGTTCCTCATGATCTCGTTACGCTTTGGGTAACCGCAAAACTTCATTCAAAAGGTCTCGCGTTAAATACGATCACCAATAAGATAAAACATATTCGCTGGTTTCTAACTTGGCAAACTAAACAAGAGAGAAATCTGTTTCGCGAGTTCCAAGATGGTCAATTCTTAACTGAAGAAGATATGGAGAATATCCAGTCGCATATGGCAATTGATATTTTGCATTTAAAAGCGGGTATCAAGCAAAAGAGGTCATCCCGCTCCAAAGTGATTAACTTATCAGGAAACCCATCTTTCCTTGAAGTAGCTCCATCGGTTGGGCGAAATCATCAATACAATCGATTGACGTCGGTCATTGAGTTTGTAGTTTTCATAGCAAAACTTGCGGTATCTAAAAAGCAGACGCGTTCTTTAAATCAGTCCATTTCAAAAATGGAAGAAAAGTTTAAGACATTTAGGCCGAAAGGTAGGGGGAAAAATGTCTTGAGTAAAAGTAAAGCGTTAGATATTCCAGTTGAAACTGTCGAAGAGTTTTTGAGTGTTGCTCACTTTGAGCACAAAGAAAATCCATTTGAAACAATGGATATAAAATTTAGGAACTACCTAATGTTCCATCTGTTAGAAAAAACAGGAATGAGACGAGGAGAACTACTTTCTCTTCAAATTACTCACATGACTTTACAAGGTAGCGATAAAGCTATTTGGATATCACGCACTCATGATGATGTTAATGATTCAAGAGTCAACCAGGCAGTTACAAAAACTAAAGAACGGAAAATTAGAATAAGCCAAGAGACTGCTGATTTAGTTAACAAATATATTATGCAGTATCGTTCAAATATACCCAAAGCGAATAACCACGCTTACTTATTTGTGACACACAAAAAATGCTCAACGCAAGGTAATCCTGTGTCGACTTCAACATTTGACAACACGATAGTGCCGAAGTTGAAAAAGGTTAAGACTAAATTTGAAGTAATCCACCCTCATTTTTTTAGACATTACTGGAACGAAATTTTCTCTAAAAAAATAGATAAAAATAATGAGCTAGCCATTCTAGATGCTAAAGGTCACAAACATATTGATAGTGATAAAGAAGCCAAAATGAGAAAGCATTTAATGGGACATTCAAGTGAACAGTCGGGTGCACATTATAACCAGAGACATATTACAAATCAGTCCAATGAGCTTTCATTAATGGAGCAAGAAGAGTTAAGCAGCAAAGTTAGAGAAGCCATAGCAAAGCGTGAAAGAAAGGAGAAGAATAATGGTTAACTCAGCAAAATGTATAGATCTATATTCATCACCTAAGCTAAAGGTATCGAAGGCAGGTTATAGCTTTGACGTCAATACCAATAAATGGCACTTGAACAAAGATACAACTATTAGTTTTCAAAAGGAGGTTCTTAGCACTGACCCAGTGGTGCATCATGGGTTTAGGCTAACTTTGTCAAGGTATGCTGAAATGTACTCAGCTGATCATACGCTGAATATGTATAACCGATTCCAAGCATTAGTTCGTGATACCGAGTGCAAAGTTATAGATGTACAAGCCATTCGCAATTGGAGGGCAATGCTTGATGATGAGAATGAATGGTATTTAGGAGCACTCAGAGGCTTTCTTATTAGCTGGTATGACTTTGGTTACCAAGGAATTAGTAAAGAGGTTGTTGATGCCCTAAATAGAATGACGCTTGCAGGAAATAAAAAGGGTGTAGCAATCGCTAATCGCTGCCCAGAAACAGGTGCGCTCACTCAAAATGAACAAATTGCAGTTACATGATCTTCCCTTGAAATTCTAGACACCTAGCTTGCTGATTTATACCTAGTTTCAAACTCTTCAGGGGACTGATGGCCAAGGTGGCTGTGCAGTCGAACTCGATTGTAAAATACTTCAATAT
>NZ_JBMMUE010000015.1:0-105493 GCF_049257215.1 Pseudoalteromonas thalassia | reverse complement strand
GTAACAAACTTCTTAACTAATTGCCAATACTACTAAAACACAGTGGTTTTAGCTTTTGTCACGGAACAAAAACGAGCGATTGGGTCGTTTTCTTGACTATGCGAGCAATATACTTTTACGAAAAAGAAAAGCAATTTTGAATGGCCGAAGTTCGCTCTTTTGAGTAATTCGCCTTAACACATTTTGGGGCAGAAATGAGTTAATCCGGAAAGTCTGCTTATGACACAATACCGACTTCACATCTATGAAAAATACTCGAAATAGCGTTAGAAAGTTTACGGCTATCAAACCTATAAAAAATAAAAAAGAGTAAAGCGTTCACTTTACTCTTTCAGATAATTCACTATCTTGTTAACTCGCAACTTACTTCAATCTAATCGACGTCGCTTCAATCTCGATTAAACCTTGCTTAAACAAACCGCCAATGGCTTTTTTGTAGTTTGCTTTACTGGTTGAGAAAGTCTTTTTAATTGCTTCTGGGTCAGACTTATCACCTAAGTGAAGTACGCCGCCTTCGGCTTTTAATTTAGTCAAGATTTTTTCGCCTAAGTCGTTTACTTTGCCCATACCTGGCTTTTCAAGTAATACGTCGATTTTGCCGTCTTCACGTACTTTTTGAATAAAGCCTTTTAAGCGCTGTCCAACAAATAGCTTTTTAAATACGGTGTTGTAGTAAACCACACCAATGTGGGCTTCGTTTACGAGTACTTTGTAGCCAAGGTCTGTTTTACCGGCAACGATTAAGTCAACTTCTTCCATCGTTGAGTAAGTTGGTTCTTCTTTCGATAAAAACTTATTAAAGTTGCTCGATGCACAAATACGTTGGCTGGCGTTATCGAGATATAAACGTACAAGATACGAAAAGCCTTCTTTCATTTTTGGCTTTTGTTCATTGTATGGCGCAAGTACATCTTTTTCGAGGCCCCAATCCATAAACGCACCAGTGCTATTAATAGCTTTAACACGGAGTAGAGCATATTCGCCCACTTCAGCTAAAGGTTTTTTTGTGGTGCCTGTTGGGTGGCCTGCATGATCTAAATAAATAAATACTTGCACGCTGTCACCAGCTTCAAGTTCGTATTCAATTTCTTTACTTGGTAAAAATACTTCACCTAAGTCACGGCCATCTAAATAGGCCCCTTCGTTTGACATTTCGTTAACGAATAGTGTTTGGGTTGTTCCAAGAATGCTCATTATTATTCCTGTTCTGGTTTTTTCTTACGACGCATAGGTGAAAAACCATCGACATCAATAGGTGGTTTAATAGGCGTTTTCGGTTTTTTAGGGGCAGCTTTACGTTTTGGTTTAGCAGGCTTTGCAGCGACTTTTTTCTCTGCTTTATTCCAAACCGTTTGTGGTTTTTTCTCACGTAGGCCTTTAAATTTACCAACAAGGCCATCAACGGTGAAAAAGCTTAATTCATCATTTAAAAATGCTTTAATTGCTTTGTAGCTTGGCCAATCTTTCGGGCCTACTAACGAAATAGCAGTCCCTTTAAAGCCAGCGCGACCTGTACGACCAATACGGTGCACATACTCTTCAGCATGCTTTGGTAGGTCAAAGTTAATTACATGGGTCACGCTTAATAAATCAAGACCACGCGATGCAACATCGGTAGTGATTAAGATTTTAAAGTTTTCACGGCTAAAGGCATCCATGATTTCAAGGCGTTTGGCTTGGGTTAAGTCACCAGCGAGTGCTTGTGCTTTAAAGCCTTTATCAGTTAATAACTGGCTTAAACGCTGAGTATCGGCACGTGTTGCGGTAAATATAATGCATTGTCCGACATTGTCTTGTTTTACAAAGTGCTCAAGTAGCGCTTCTTTGTGATCTAGATGATCAGCTAAATAAAGCTGCTGGGTAATGTCACTATGCTGCTCATTAGAAGCACTTAACAGTATTTGTTTTGGTGAACGTAATAAGTTACGTGACAGGGCATCAACTTGTGCATGGTCAAGCGTTGCTGAAAACAATAACGTTTGACGTAATCGGTGATCAGCAAGTTCGTTGATCATTTTAACTTGATCGGTGAAGCCTAAATCTAGAATACGGTCAGCTTCATCAAAAATTAAAAGCTCTAAGCCTGAAAGCTGTAATGAACGTTGACTTAAATGGTCAGCTAAACGCCCCGGTGTGCCCACTACAAAATGAGGATCTTTGCGTAGCGCCTTAATTTGGTCATTAAAGTTTTCGCCACCGAGTATTTTAACGGCACTAATATTTGTGCCGGCAATTAATAGTCTTAATTGACTGTATACTTGGGTTGCTAATTCGCGGGTAGGCGCAACGATTAAAACGCGAGGGTCGCGTTTACTGAGTGCTTTTTGTTTCATTACACGCTGTACAGCAGGTAATAAAAACGCCAGCGTTTTGCCCGATCCTGTTTTTGACTGTGCAAAAATATCATGGCCTGCGATAGCTGTTGGTACCGCGTGAGCTTGAATGTCAGTGGGCTGGGTGATGCCTTGATGCGCAAGTTGTTTTTCGAGGCGTGTATCAATCCCAAGTTCAGTAAAATGCAATGCGTAATCTCCGATGAGCAAAATTTAGTAAATCTTGTTCATTATAACGTACTTGCCTTGCTAGGAGACAGTAAAAACACAGCTATTTCGCATCAGTTTTTGCAATTATCGCTAATTCGCGTAAAATACGCGCCCTCAATGCGCCGGATTTACGATTCGGTTAACGCCCCACATGGGCATTTAAGGCAAAAGGTAAAATCATGACTGCTGTTCATAAAGACAATGTAACCAGCGAGCACTTTGTTGTGTGCGCACTCTACAAATTTGTAGCCCTTCCAGATTTTGAAGCTATTCGCCAACCATTACTTAAAGTAATGGAAGACAATGAAGTACGCGGTACTTTATTACTTGCGGCTGAAGGTATCAACGGTACTGTTTCTGCTAAACGTGAAGGTATCGATAACCTACTTGCATGGCTAGATTCACAACCAAACCTAGACAACATTGTGACTAAAGAGTCATACGATGACGAATGCCCGTTCTACCGTACTAAGGTAAAACTTAAAAAAGAAATCGTAACTATGGGTGTTGAAGGTATCGACCCACGTGAAGTAGTGGGTACATACGTTAAGCCTGCTGATTGGAACGCGTTAATTTCAGACCCTGAAGTGATTCTTATCGATACGCGTAATGATTACGAAATCGAGATTGGTACTTTCCAAAATGCGGTTGATCCAAACACGAAGACATTCCGCGAATTCCCAGCATGGGCAAAAGAAAACCTAGATCCAGCAAAGCATAAGAAAGTCGCTATGTTCTGCACCGGTGGTATTCGTTGTGAAAAATCAACTGCATATATGAAAGAGCAAGGTTTTGACGAAGTATTCCACCTTGAAGGCGGTATCCTTAAGTACTTAGAAGAAGTACCAAAAGAAGAAACCATGTGGGAAGGTGAGTGTTTTGTATTTGATAACCGCGTTGCGGTAAATCACGATTTACAAAAAGGCTCTTACGACCAATGCCATGCCTGTCGTATGCCTATCACTGAAGAAGAAAAGCAAAAGCCTGAATACATGGAAGGTGTTTCGTGTCACCACTGTCACGACAGCCTAACAGAAGAGCAACGTGCACGCTTTGCTGAGCGTCAAAAGCAAATCGAATTAGCACAAGCGCGCGGTGAAGGTCACATCGGTAACGAAGCGCAAGAAGTTCTTCGTAAGCGTAAAGAAGCTAAAAAAGCGCAAAAAGAAGCACAGCGCCAACAGTAACCTTTAGCAAATTTCTTATAAACCCCAGCATAGTCTGGGGTTTTTTTATGGATTATTTATTAGTTAGCTTTTTAAATATAGTTACTTTGTTTATTAAGTCACTGTAATTGCTATAAAAGCTATCATTTGTTCCTTATTGATGTACAATCTGCCGATTATTTATTTTAGATACCATCTCCAACACTATCTTTTCTTAATTTTAAAAAGTAAACGTTTGAAGTATAAGGATATATACAATGTACAAACTACTTACGGTGGCAATGTGTTCAATGCCATTTTTTGCTCATTCAGCGCTTAACGAAAATAAATTTGGTTACATTGGCATTGCTGCTCAAAAAAATTACTACGATGTTAATTTTATCCCCTTGTTAGAGCAGCAAGAAATTTTACCGTTACGTTATGACTACAGTGACACAGGAACTGGGTTTAGAGGATTTGCCGGCTACCAATTTAATCAATATCTAGCAATAGAAGTAGGTTTTAGTGTGCTTGGCGAAGCCTAATTTAATGTCTATAGCGAAACAACTAATCAAAGTGGTACGGTCGTTAAAAATTCTGTTTACAGCGGAGGGCTTGAAACCAATGCACTTGATCTGCGTTTACTTGGTACATACCCAATTACTGGCAATGTATTTGTTAGGGCGCATTTAGGTAGTGTACTTTGGGATAGTAATTTTAGTTTTCTTCAAAAATTCTCTGATGATTACTTTATTGTTGATCAAAAAGACTCTGGAGTATCACTTTTAACCGGGCTAGGTATTGGTTATGCATTGTCTAGTGGTACGGCCTTAACACTTGATTATGAAAATACAAAAATTAATGATAGCAACACACATACTATCGTTGCTTCAATAGTGTTTAAGCTCTGATTTATCCGAGGATTTTTTAGTTGAGTTACCTAGTAATAAGTTAGTGCGCTTTTTTACACTTATCTACATATATCTCACAGTCCCTTACGAACTAAGTAGTTATTATTCTAACTAACAGCAATACTTTATAGGACTAAATGGGTATGAAGAAACTACTAGTGAGCTTATTATTACTAGGTGGCTGCGCGACACAAGGTGTTGATAGAGCCGATCAGCAGGTCATGATTAAAAAGTTTTACGCCAAAGTTGAAGATGTTAAACCTGTAAAACTGTCATCTAATGTAAAAACAGGCATTGTTGGTGGCTCTGCAATAGGGCTTATCGATGAATTAGATGGCAATCATGAAGATATGGTTGCTGGGGTATTAGCTGGTGCAATTATTGGTGGGCTTTTTACTGCCATTGCAGAGGGCAGCAACAATGCCTTTGAATACGCACTTAGATCAGAGCAAGAAGGGCGTTTTTCTGTTATTCAAAAGGACGAAATTGATCTTAATTCTGGTTGTGTAGAAGTGACTATTGCCTCAGAAGCGCGTTTAAAAACCGTGCCTGCAGTTAACTGTATTAATTTATCAGATTAATCTGCATTCATACAAACCAGTTTGAGGGATAAAACCTGTAGCTACATGCGTTTAAAGTGACTTAGTTATCTGTAAGGTTTTATTGCCTGAAAATAGCTCACTTAAATAAGCGATTTTACAGATAGAAATGCGGCAAAATCAGCGCCGTATTTCTAATTATTCATTTTAACTTATCAATTTGTTTATTAAACGAAGCATCCTTTTTATTGATCACAAAGCTGTTACACTTCGTAACAATTAAAACGATTCTTATTTAGGTGACACTTTTGATAATTGGCAAATTGCATTCATGGACTTTTCTTGCCTTAATTAGTTGCGTATCAGTCGCTGAGGCTGCAAACGTAGTTGTTGAATCAGTTACGGTTGAAAAAGCAAAACAACAAATAAAAGCAGTTGGTAGTGCTGAAGCTGTGCGTTCTGTAACCTTATACCCTGCGGTTGGGGACAGAGTGACTGCTGTTCACTTCCAACCCGGTGACAATGTCAAAAAAGGAGACTTGCTACTTGAGCTTGATTCGCGCAGGCAGCAAGCTGCTCTTTTAGAAGCACAAATAACGTTAAATGACACAGAGCGAACAATGAAGCGGCTCGAAGAAAGCCACGCTCGAGGTGCTGTACCACAAAGCGATTTAGACGATGCAAAAACGTTGCATGAGCTTGCGAAAGTGCAGTTGATGCAAGCAAAAACAGAGCGTGAAGACCGCGAAATTCGTGCTCCGTTTAGTGGTGTGATGGGGCTAACAGATGTAGAAGTTGGCGACCGGATCACAACACAGACTGCGATTGCAACGATTGATGATGTATCAACACTGTACATAAACTTTAATGCACCAGAAGCCGCAATTGATGTTTTAAAGGAAAAATCAGCTGTTGACGTGATCCCTTGGCTAGGCGACAAAACTTACAGCGCACAAGTTGCCCAGTTAGACTCTCGTATTAATCCTCAAGCGCGCACCTTAAGAACCAAAGCAAAGTTAAATAATGAATCTCATCAGTTTATGCCTGGTATGAGTTTTCGTGTGCATATTAATTTACTTGGTGAAGAGCATGCAGTGGTTCCTGAAGCTGCCATGATGTGGGGAGCTGCGGGCCCTTACGTGTGGAAAAGTGTTAATAAAAAAGCCACACGTGTTGATGTTAAAATTGAACAGCGTTTAGCCGGTCGGTTATTGGTATCTGGTGGCTTAAAAGAAGGTGATTTATTGGTTACTGAAGGCGTGCAACGTTTACGCCCAAACCAAGAGCTTACTTTTATGAATGATACAACGCTTGCCAAGGAGTGATAATGAAACAGCAACCTATGATGGAAGATTTACCATCAATGGCGATACGTCGCCCCGTATTAATCGTGGTGCTGAATTTGTTAATCATCATAGCGGGTATTGCCGCTATTGCTGGTATTGAAATACGTGAACTACCAGATGTAGACAGGCCACGCATTACTGTTTCAGCATCGTTTCCTGGGGGCTCGCCTGAAACCGTTGATACCGAGGTAACCAGTAAACTTGAGGGGGCTGTTGCTCGGGTAAGTGGTGTTAAAACAATTCGTGCGCAAAGTGAAGAAAATAATGCCCGTATTGTGGTTGAGTTTCGCCCGGGTGTTAACCTAGATGATGCAGCCAACGAAACGCGCGAATCGGTTGCCCGTGTACAGCGAGAATTGCCCGAAGAAGTAGAGCGTGTATCTATTATTAAAGCTGATAACGATGCCGAAGCGGTGGTATCCCTAACGGTATCAAGCGACAGCTTATCATTAGAAGCACTTACTGAACGCGTTGATGTTGACTTAGCCCCGCAGTTTTTAACTATTCCTGGGGTTGCCGATGTTCGTTTAAATGGCGACCGCGAGCGGGTATTAAGAGTACGAATTGACCCGCTAAAACTAAGCAGCTTTAACCTTACTGTACCAGATATTGCTAATGTACTTCGTCAAGCTCCTTTTGATGTGCCTGCAGGTAGTTTAAAATCAAGCGATCAACAGGTGATTGTTCGTGCCGATGCTACGTCAATATCAGCTGAACAAGTGGCAGATATTATAGTGCGCGACGATACCCGAATTGGTGATGTTGCTGCAGTGTATTTTGGCCCAGCTGATCCGCGTTCATTCGTGCGATTAAATGGGACGCCAGTGATTGGCATGGAGATAATACGCCAAGCTCAATCAAATACTATCGAAATTTCTGATGAAGTGCTGACCTTAATCGAACGTATGAGAGTTCGTTTTCCTGAAATGGAATTTACTTTAACCTCCGACGATGCGCAGTTTATTAGAAGCTCAGTGGATGAAGTAATAAACTCTCTATTACTGACAGTGTTGTTAGTAGTGATCACACTTTGGGTGTTTATTGGCTCATGGCGAGCAACGCTCGTCCCCGCATTTGCCATACCTGTTGCGTTAATTGGTTCTTTAGCACTTATTTGGGCGCTTGGTTTCTCGATTAATATCTTAACTTTGTTGGCGCTGGTATTAGCGACAGGCCTTATTGTAGATGATGCGATTGTGGTCAGTGAAAATATTCAACGTCAGCGTGGCTTAGGCCTTGGCCGCAGAGCTGCGGCTGTAATTGGCACCCGCGAAGTATTTTTTGCTGTGGTGGCAACAACCGCTGTATTAGCAGCTGTGTTTGTGCCGATTGCCTTTTTGCCTTCAACAGCAGGGCGATTATTTAGAGAGTTTGGTGGTGTGCTTGCTGGAGCTGTCATTATATCAAGCTTTGTAGCGCTTTCTTTAGTGCCTGCACTAACCTCAAAACTTAAATTAAAGCAGGGTGGTTTTCATCCTTTTGCAAAAGTTGGGCATGCTTTAGCGAATATATACAAACGCTCAATTCACGGCGTACTTAAACATGCATGGCTAACATTTTTTGCTTGCTTACTCGTTGCAGCAGGCTCTGGTGCGCTGTATTTCAATTTAGATAATGAATTATTGCCGACAGAAGACCGTGGTAAAATTCGCATTTTCGCCCGTGGCCCAGATGGTGTAGGCCTTAACTTTATGGACAGGCAAGCGGTGCAAATGGAAGACATTTTACTGCCCTATGTTGAAAGTGGTGATATTGAGTCTATTTATACCGTCGTTGGGCAATGGGATCCGAATATCGTATTTATCACTGTGCCGTTAAAGCATTGGGACGAACGAAATTTTAGTCAGCAAGAAATTATCAATAAAATTCGTGGACCTTTAGGAAACATTCCTGGTGCGGCTGGCTACCCAGGTGGTTCAAATAGTTTGAACTTGCGTGGTCAAGGCGGTGGTATTGAGCTTGCATTATTGGGGCAAGATTACCTTGAGATCTTTAAAGCGGCACAAAGTTTCTCGGCAGAAATTGAAAAAGCCTTGCCAGAAGTGGCGCCAGTACGTATCTCGTACCAACCGTCACAACCGCAATTACGGGTTAATATTGATAGACGTCGTGCTGAAGAGCTCGGCGTATCGCTCAGTGATATATCTATTACGCTTAGAGCAGCCATTAACGGCGATGACATTGCTGATTTAAACATCGGCGATCAATCAATCCCTATTATGCTGCAAGCACAAAACCAAACTATTACAAACCCAAGTGACTTAGCAAACTTATATGTTGGGGGTCGTAATGGTCAGTTAGTGCCACTGAGTAGTGTGGCAACCATTACAGAAGAAGGTGTTGCAGCAGAACTAGAGCGCCATGCTCAGCGCCGGGCAATCGAATTAAGCATGGAAATGCCAGATGACATTACCATTGCCGAAGTTGTAAATAAAATCCGTGAAATATCAGAGCAAAACCTGCCAGCTGGTATAAGTTTAGCCTTCAAGGGTGAGGCTCTCACCTTTGAAGAAACGGCTAATGAAGTCTTGATCACCTATATTTTGGCATTTTTGATTGTATTACTTGTTTTAGCTGCGCAATTTGAAAGTGTTAATAGTGCCATTGTAGTGATGATCACTGTGCCATTTGGCATTACATCGGCCATTTTGGCCTTGTATCTAACGGGTACATCATTGAACATTTATTCACAAATAGGTTTGGTCATGCTTATTGGCTTAATAGCTAAAAATGCTATTTTGCTGGTGGAATTTGCTGACCAATTACGAGATAAAGGTCGCAGTGTTAGAGAAGCAGTTGAAGAAGCTGCTCTTGTGAGGTTACGCCCAATTGCGATGACCTTAGTGTCAACTTTGCTAGGTGCATTACCACTTATATTATCCACCGGTGCCGGTGCCGAAGCGCGTAACGCGATTGGCTGGGTGGTATTTGGTGGCTTAGCATTAGCAGTGCTGTTCACATTATACCTTACACCTGTGATTTATCTTGGTTTAGCGCGCTTTACCAAACCTCGTGGTGATGAGTCGAAACTTCTGGCCGAAGAACTAGAAAAGGCTTAATCCATTTAAATCTGCTATTTTTTCTTTGAAAAAATAGCAGATTACACTCACAATCAAGGAAAAGCTCAAAACTAGGTACGCTTATGCAAGCCGAACACGTCGATATAGCACAATTTTTAAGTGATCATGCTCCATTTGATGATTTGCCCGAAGAAGCGGTTAACACTCTCGCTTCACAAGTAGAGATAGCCTACTTCAGAGCGGGAACACAAATCCTTAATTACGGCGATGACATTGCCGATTTATATGTAATTAGAACCGGAGCCGTCGAAATGTATCGACGCGATGGTGATTTGTATAACCGCTTAACTGTCGGTGGTATTTTCGGACAAATGGGTTTGCTGATGAACCGCAAAGTCCGATTTCCTGCCAAGGCTCTCGAAGACACCTTAGTGTATTGCATTAATGTAGAGCTATTTAATCAATACTGTGATGAATACGAAGCCTTTGCAGACTTCTTTGAAGCAGATGGCAATGTGCGTCTTCATCAGGCCATTGTAGAGCAGGCTGACAGTAATGATTTAACAACTGCAAAGGTTAAATCATTACTGCACAGAGATGTAGTCACCGTTGCAAAAGACGCGTCTGTGCAAATGGTTGCTCAATTGATGACACAAGAGTCGGTATCGTCTGTATTAGTAACAGATGCCGATAAACCCATCAGTGATGATCCTGACGATGACGATGGTCAAGTAGTTGGCATAATTACAGACCGAGATTTGCGCACCAGTGTGATTGCTGAAGGTTTAAGTTACGAATCACCTGCCGAGCAAATTATGCAAACGGATCTTATCTTACTCGATAGCAACGCCTATGTATTTGAGGCTGTTCTTGCTATGCTCAGAGATAACATTCATCACCTACCTGTCGTTGTTAAGAAAAAGCCCATCGGTGTTATTTCGTTATCTGACATTTTGCGATATGAATCACAAAGCAGTTTATTGTTAGTGCGGGGGATTTTAGCTCAGCAATCTGTGGAAGATTTAGCGCATTATGCACGTCAGCTACCTAACGTGTTTGTACGCATGGTTAACGAAGACGCTAACTCTCATATGATTGGTACAGCAATGGCTGTAATAGGGCGTACCTTTAAACAGCGTTTACTAGATTTAGCCGAAGAAAAATTTGGCCCGCCGCCCATTCCTTATTGTTTTATTGCGTTAGGTTCAATGGCTCGTGATGAGCAATTAATTGTTACCGACCAAGATAACGCCATTATTCTTGATAATAGCTTTAACGAGGAATTACATGACGAATATTTTCAAAAGCTCGCTGATTTTGTCTGTGATGGTTTAGCCGAATGTGGCTATAAATACTGCGAAGGGGAAATTATGGCGTCATTTAAAAAGTGGCGTTTAACTCGTGAGCAGTGGAAAGAGCAATTTGCAGGCTGGATGGCAGAACCAAAACCACAGGCTTTATTACACAGCTCTATCTTTTTTGATTTAGATGGCGTTTACGGTAAAACCAAATGGGCTGATGAGCTCAAACGATTTATTGCAACTGAAGGGCGTAAGAATAAGCGTTTCTTGGCTAACCTTGCAGCCAATGCCCGTAACAGAACACCACCTTTAGGTTTCTTTAAAGATTTTGTGCTAGAGCATAATGGTCAGCATAAGCGTTCTATGAACTTAAAACGCCGTGGTACTGCGCCATTATCAGATGTGATTCGTGTTCACGCTTTAGCAATAGGCAGTCGTAAACAAAATTCATTCGAGCGTTTAGAAGATATCATCGAAGCAAAGCTTTTACCTGCAGGGAAAGCGCAAGATCTTCGAGATGCCTTAGAATACATTGCGATGGTTCGTATTCGCCACCAAGCATGGCAAATTGAAAAGTTAGACGAAGCCCCAGATAACGATCTTGAGCCACATTTACTATCGCCTTTTGAGCAGCGCAACCTTAAAGAAGCGTTTGCGATTTTAGATAAAGCGCAGAATTTCCTTAAATTCAGATACTCTGCCAATACAGGGATGAAGTAATGGCTAAACAAGGTGTAAAACTTGATTGGCCGACTCGGTATCAGCAGTTATTGGCGGCTAGCAAACAGCCGCTAATTCAAGAGTTTTATCAAGCCGCTATTTGTGATTTAAACATGCCAATTAGCGACGTACCCTTAGTGGCGCTTGATTTTGAGACGACCGGTCTAAATTTTCAAAATGATGATATAGTCAGTGTTGGTTTAATCCCATTTAATGCTAGGCGCATCTTTTGTAAAGATAGCCAGCATTGGATTGTACAACCAAGACGTAAGCTCGCTGAAGAGTCGATCGTTATTCATGGTATTACCCATTCAGAAGTAAGTGATGCGCCAGATTTTTCATCTATTATGGAGCCATTACTAGCAGCATTAAAAGGTAAAGTCATAGTGGTGCATTTTGCTCCCATTGAACGACACTTTTTGTATCAAGCTCTACAATCGCGATTAGGTGAAGGCCTTGAGTTTGCAGTAATAGACACGCTGGAGCTTGAAAGCAGGGCGCTTAGAGCTAAACAAGGTCTACTAGGTAGGTTGTTTAATTCTAAGCTTGATTCCGTTCGTCTTGCGGATTCTCGTATTCGTTATTCATTACCTGCGTATCAAAACCATAACGCACTGAACGATGCCATTGCCACCGCAGAGCTGTTACAAGCGCAAATTGCTTATCATTACCGCCCAGATACACCGCTAAGCGAATTGCTCATATAGCGTGCTTAACAGCACAGATTTTATGACGAGTAATTTAAATTAATTGAGCAAAGCTTATAAATAAAAAACGCCGCATATAGCGGCGTTTTTTATTTAAAGGTAGTGGTTAGTTTCTTGGCTCTGTACGTAGACCAAGGATTAAACTTACACACATTAATAGCAATACAAAGGTAAACGGTAAGCCCGTAGATACGGCACCGGCTTGTAATGCTTCGATAGCTTGTGTGCCACCAATCCAAACAAGCGCTGCTGCAATCGCACCTTCGATTGTTGCCCAGAAAATACGTTGTGGTACTGGCGCGTCAACTTTACCACCGGCAGTGATAGAGTCGATAACTAATGAACCTGAGTCAGATGACGTAATAAAGAACACGAGTACCAGCACAATTGCAATGAATGAAAGCACTTGCGACATTGGCAGGGCTTCAAACATTTGGAACATCGCAAGTGGTACATCAGTTAAACCTTTCTCACCTAGTACACCCACTTTATCAATAACTTGTTCAATAGCGATACCACCATAAATAGACATCCAGAAGATAGTCACAACGGTAGGCACAAGCAATACGGCAATTAAGAATTCACGAATTGTACGACCTTCAGATACACGCGCAATGAACATACCTACAAACGGTGACCATGAAATCCACCAAGCCCAGTAGAATACTGTCCAGCCGTGCATCCAGGTTTCATCTTCACGGCCATGTGGGTTACTTAACGGAATAATGTTTTCAACATAACCCATAACAGTATTAGGAAGATTACCAAACGCTGCTGAAAAACCAACGAGAGCAACAAATACGAGTAATACAAATGCGATAACCATGTTTACATTACTAAGCAGCTTTACACCGCCGTCGATACCACGAACAACAGAGATCACTGCAAGTAGAGTAACACCAACAATAACGCCGATTTGTAGACCAATACCGCTCTCAGTACCGAACACATGGTTTATACCTGCTGCGGCTTGCTGTGCGCCTAAACCAAGAGACGTTGCAAGACCAAATAAGGTGGCAAGTACAGCTAGAATATCAATAAGATGGCCCGGCCAGCCCCATGCTTTGTCACCTAAAATAGGATAAAAAATAGAGCGAATTGATAAAGGCAGGCCTTTGTTGTAGCAAAAGAATGCTAACGAAAGCGAAACAACGGCGTAAATTGCCCAAGGATGTAAACCCCAATGGAACATAGTTGCACCCATTGCTAATTTCGCAGCCTCTGGTGTGTTTGCTTCAACGCCGAGTGGTGTTTCGTACCAGCCTGTAAAGTAAGCGACAGGCTCTGCTACGCCCCAAAACATTAAGCCAATACCCATACCCGCAGCAAATAACATTGCAAGCCATGAAATACGAGAGTGAGTTGGGCGCGCTTCTTTACCACCAAGGCGGATATTGCCGTATGGTGAAACAATCAACGCCAAGCAAAACAATACGAATAAGTTTGCTGACCACATAAAAAAGCCATCAAAATTATTAATAATGTCGTTTTTAATTCCATTCAGGGTTGTTTTTGCTGTTTCAGCATCTGACACAAGTGTTGCCACTAAAAATAGCGCGATTAAACCTGCACTAATGCCAAATACAGGGTTGTGCACATCAAAACCCCATTTTTGTACATTGTCCTGACCGACGGTGTAGTCGGTATTGTCGATACTGTACTTATCATGATGTTCGCTCATGAATACCTCTTGTTGTAGTTATATCTAGCAGAAAGCTAAACGGCCGGTTGGCACATCTCGGCTAACACTATTTATACGTATGAAACCGAAAAATAGTTTGTAGACGAACTAAATTTGTACCAAAGTTTAGTCTTTAGTGTAGGAGTTCGAAAAAAAATGTAAATGGTTTTGTCCCTAAACAGCCGAATAAATGCGGTTTTTTACGTTTTTTGTTGGAATTGTGAACAATTTGATGCAGCAGAGGAATAATTTGATGACAGTATTATTTCAAAACAAATTATTTCAATTGAGAGGAAAGTGCTGCAAACACAAGGCTTGCAGCACAAAATTACTACTTTTTATAAGCGTCGTTATGAACGCCAGCAGCACGACCAGAAGGGTCAGCATTGTTTTGGAATGACTCATCCCAAGCAAGCGCTTCAGGTGTTGAACAAGCAACTGATTTGCCATGCGGAACACATTTTGCCGCTGCATCACCAGGGAAGTGCTCTTCAAAAATACTACGATAGAAATACGCTTCTTTAGAATCTGGCGTATTAATCGGGTATTTATATTTAGCGTTAGCAAGGTCTTGATCGCTTACTTGCTCGCTCACATACTCTTTTAAAGTATCAATCCAGTTATAGCCTACACCATCAGAGAATTGCTCTTTTTGACGCCATAACACTTCGTCTGGTAGATAGCCGTCAAACGCTTCACGAATAATGTGTTTTTCGATTTTACCGTCTTTACACATTTTCGCTTCAGGGTTGATACGCATTGCAACGTCTACAAATTCTTTATCTAAGAAAGGCACGCGTGCTTCTACACCCCAAGCAGCCATAGATTTATTAGCCCGTAAACAGTCAAACATATGTAGTTTAGACACTTTACGGTTTAGCTCTTCATGGAACTCTTGCGCATTAGGTGCTTTGTGGAAATAAAGATAACCACCAAAAAGCTCATCAGCACCTTCACCCGACAACACCATTTTTATACCCATGGCTTTAATTTGACGCGCCATTAAGTACATAGGAGTTGAGGCACGAATGGTTGTCACATCGTACGTTTCAATGTGATAAATCACTTCGCGAAGAGCATCAATACCTTCTTGAATAGTAAAGTGGATAGGGTGGTGAACCGTACCAATCATATCTGCAACTTTTTGTGCAGCAGCTAAGTCTGGTGAGCCCTCAAGACCAACAGAGAAAGAGTGCAGTTTTGGCCACCAAGCATCAGACTCGTCATTATCTTCGATACGTTTTGCGGCGAAACGTTGCGTGATAGCTGAAATAACCGATGAGTCTAAACCGCCTGATAATAGAACACCGTAAGGTACATCACACATTAGTTGACGTTTTACAGCTGCTTCTAAGCCTTCTTTAACATCGCTCGATTTAGCTTCGTTGTCTTTTACTGCGTTATAGCTTTGCCAATCGCGGCTGTAATACTTACGAAGTTGACCATCTTTGCTCCACAAGAAGTGACCCGGAGGAAACTCTTCAATGTGTTTACAAATTGGTGAAAGCGCTTTTAGTTCTGAAGCAACATAAAAATTACCATGCTCATCATGACCTGTGTAAAGCGGGATAATACCAATATGGTCACGACCTATTAGGTAGGCGTCTTGTTCTTCATCGTATAAACAAAAAGCGAAAATACCATTCAAGTCGTCTAAGAATTCAGGCCCTTTTTGTTTATATAAAGCTAAGATAACTTCACAGTCTGATTGAGTTTGAAACTTAAAGTCTGTTTCTAGATTTGCCGCAAGCTCTTTGTGGTTATAAATTTCACCATTTACAGCAAGGATATGTGTGCGCTCTGGATTATATAAAGGTTGCGCACCACTTGATACACCAACGATAGCAAGACGCTCGTGGACTAAAATAGCTTTATCAGATGAATATACGCCAGACCAGTCAGGTCCGCGGTGTCTTAAAAGTTTTGACATCTCAATTGCTTGACTTCGCAATTGGGCGGGATCAGATTTGATATCTAATACCCCAAATATTGAACACATAGTGACTCCTCATTCCAAATATGTGCGCAGTTAACAGAATTTATATAACTGCGAATGTTTGTTTTAACAGAAATAATTACCTAAGTCACACAGCTTTTTTAAATATTTGAGAATAAAATATGCACCAAGTGTTATTGCTTTGCACCAAAATGGGATGGCTGCCTAAGTTGTGAGCAATTTAAATACTTGATTTGAGCAAATGGGCTGGCTTGAAGTGGTAAATAGCGCCATTAAAAGTGATGTTTCACGCACCATTTTGGTGCGTTGCGTTAAGCAAACTAATTTTTCAATTTGTTTATCGAAGATGTATAGACAAGTGGGAGCTTTAAGAAAGCAAGTGGCGAGCCACTTGCTAATCAGATTAACTATTTGTTTTTGTATTTTAGCGCAATGGCTAATTGATTAAGGTGAGCTGTTAGCTTTTCTTTTGCCTTAAAAGCATCTGCTAGAGTAACAAACTTGAAATGTAAAAAATCACCTGGCTTTAATTGGGCAAAATGACGAAGATCAGCGTCGATCACAGTTCCTAGCAAAGGATAGCCACCGGTTGTTTGCGCATCATTCAATAACACAATTGGTTCACCATTTGGCGGTAACTGTATGCTGCCTGGTGCTACTGCCATCGATGGCAATGACACATCATGCTCTAAGCTACACTCATCACTTAATAATCGTGTACCCATGCGGTTACTATTAGGTGATACATGCCATGAATGATTTATAAAATTAACTATGGTGTCTTTAGGCAAAACTGCAGCATGTGGGCCAGCATGTATGCGTATTTGGGTGCTTTTAGGTGGTAGCATTGCACCTAAACCGACTTTAGTGTTGTATTTTGGTATTACCTCAAAGCTGTCTCCAGATTTCAGTGCTTGTCCGGTTAGACCACCAAAACCAGCCGTTATATCTGTTGAGTAGGAATCTAATATAGGGTCAGGTAGCTGCCATTGTCCGCCTATAGCAAGGTAGCTTCTAAACCCATGCCGTGCGGCATTTAGCTTTAACACATCACCTTTTTTAATGTAAAAACTCCAGCCTGGTTCAATCGCATTATCATTAACACTGGCTTTCATATCTGTTCCATGCAAGGCAATGTAGTAGTCGTTATCGAATTTAATTTCAGCAAGACCTAGTGTGATCTCAATGACTGGATTGTTGTCTGCGTTTCCAACTAATCGGTTTACTATGATCTGCGCATAAGGATCAATACAGCCAGATTGGCCAATTCCCAAATGACGAGCACCCACGCGGCCTTGATCTTGTATAGACATTTGCATGCCAGGTTTAACGATGGTGATCATTTTAACACCTCCTGAATAACAAACTCTAAGGTATCACCGGGTTTAACAGCACAGGGAGAGGTTGCATTAATATCGAATAATTTAAAGTCGGTGTGACCGATTATTTGCCAGCCACCGGGTGACGTTTCAGGATATACGCCTGTTTGCTCGCCACCAATAGCGACAGACCCTTTTGGCACTGAGATGCGCGGCTCGCTTCGACGTGGCGTATATAATTTAGGATCCAAGCCATCTAAGTAAGCAAAACCAGGTTGAAAACCTAAAAATAAAACAGGGTAGGTTTTACTACTATGTAACTGCGCGACTTCGTCAACAGTTAAGTTGTGCTCTACAGCTACATGAGCAATGTCAGGGCCATGTTGACCACCATATATGGTGGGTAGCTTGTGATGAGTTGATGCAAAATCTTTAGTCGTAGTCTCTTGCCACTGCTCAAGCAATAATGGCAGCCAACTTGCTAGCTTTTCAGACTCTTTTAGATACAGAGTTAAGTTGTTATTAGCTGGAACAACATCAACGAAATCTCCCGTCGATTGGCAAAATTGAGCCAGCGACCAAATCTTTTTTTGTGTATTTAAGCCATGCTCAGCACTTTCATATGCATCGAAGAAGATACAATGCGTAGTGAGCGCCATAATCTTTGGTGTGCTTTTTGTCGTCATTGCAGGTCAATCTTATTATTATCCCTTGATACTATTTAGCATATAGGGTGAGTGCTAATGATGTAAATGAGTGTTTAATGTTAATTAGAAAAACTCATGATTGCCAAGCAGTTATAAAATCATTACAGCTGCTTGGCGTATTGCTATGTGTTATTACTTAGCGTTGTTTAAAAGCCAGTTTGATAACAAGCGAACACCATAACCAGTGCCACCTTCAGCTAACTCATCTTTAGCTTTGCTGTTAAGTGCATTACCAGCAATATCGATATGAACCCAACGGGTATCGCCGGCAAAGTTTTGTAAGAAACTTGCTGCTGTCGTTGCACCTGGACCATGCGAACCAATATTTTTAAGGTCTGCGATATCCGATTTTAGTGCATCTTCGTAACCTAGTGGTAAGCGCCATAAGTTCTCGTTAACCTGTTTTCCTGCAATTGTAAGTTGCTCAACAAGTTGGTCATCATCAGAGAAAACCGCTGCGTATTCATTACCTACAGCACCGATTTTTGAGCCAGTCAATGTAGCCACATCAATCATAATACTTGGTTTAAACTTGTCGCGGGCATACCACATTGCATCACTTAGCACTAAACGGCCTTCAGCATCTGTATTAACTATTTCAACGCTTAAACCTTCAGCTGTGCGAACAACATCACCAGGCGCTACAGAGAATTGTGACACCATATTTGCAGCCATACCCATTACAGCCACTACGTTGGTATCTGCTTTTGCAAGTGCCATTGCTTTAACCGTACCCAGTACTGCTGCTGCGCCTGCCATATCTGATTTCATGCGGGCAATCGAAGCACCTGTTTTAATACTATAACCACCAGAGTCGAAGGTAATGCCTTTACCAATCAATGCAATTGGGGTGTCTTTATTACCTTGGTAATGTGCAACAACTAAACGCGAACCTTCTTCACTGCCACGGCCAACAGCTTCTAACGCACCCATGCCTAATTTTTTAATTTGTTTTGGTTCTAAAACGGTAATTTTAACGCCTAATTTTTTTAACTCTTGTGCGGCTTTTGCAAAATCAGACGGCGTCATCTCAGTTGCAACTTCTGAAGTTAAGTCACGCGCTAAAAAGACACCTTGTTCAATGCTTTGTAGTAACTTATGGGTTTTGACCGCTTGGTCTAAATTTTCAACATCAACAGTATAGTTAACTACATGTGTATCTTGTTCTTTTTTGTATTGTTCAAAGCGGTGGTCACGTAAATTAGCACCATGTGCAAATTCAGCAGCGTATTTAGCATTGATTTCACCATCTTTAAGCTCTGAAAAATCAAGGCTCACAGTTGCTTGTTTTGCTGATTGTAATTTTGCATGAACATTACCACCAAGCTTTGCCATTTTAGCTGCATTAAGTTCAGCTTGCTCACCTAAGCCTACAAGCACAATACGTTGGTGTTCGCTGCCATTTGGTGCAATAACTTCTAATGTCTTGCCATAGCCCGCTTTAAAGTCACTAAATTCGATAACTTTATTTAAGTGGTTTTGGGTTTCTGGTTTTAAGTAATTAAAGTTAGCAACTTGGCTATCTGTGTCTAAAAACAATACTAATGTGTTGTCTTTCGGTTGAATCGATTTTGCAAAAGTGAACTCTGCCGCATTAACTTGCGTAGCAAGTGTTATACCCAGAGCAAGAGCAGACAAACTGTGTGCAATTCTCATTTTTAATATCCCAATGTTAAAAAGCTGTGTTTTACCGTAAATAGGCTTAAGAGTTAAATTGTTAGCGGTGAACAGCCGTTTGCATGCGTTTAAGGTGAAATAATAAATAGGATTACTCGGTCTGCTCTATTACAGGCTTTTACGAGGAAATAAGTATGACAATTAAGTCGATATTACTGACATTATTTACTTGCAGTGCCATTTTCACCATGAATCATACAACAGCGCAAGAGATGCCAGACAACGCAACCGGACATATTGAAACAATTGTGCTTGGTTCTGGTTGCTTTTGGGGAGCCGAAAAACGATACGAAGCACTTGGTGGTGTTTTAGACGCGGTATCTGGTTATGCTGACGGTAGCGGTTTTAAAGCAACCTATAGAAACATAACGCGTAGCGCACGTCGATTTGATGAAAATAACTACGCAGAAGTTGTTAAAGTGACTTACAACAGTAATCAGTTAACGACAGAACAATTATTAAAATATTATTTTGAAAATCATGATCCAACTCAGTTAAATCGCCAAGGCAATGATATTGGCACTCAATACCGCTCAACAATTTTGGCAAGTAATAATCAGCAAATTGAGGTTGCTAATAAACTTAAAGATGAATACCAAGGTAAGTTAACCGCAGCAGGGTACGGCAAGATTGTTACTATTATAAAACCTCTCGATTCGTTTTATGCGGCAGAGGAATATCATCAAGATTATTTAAAGAAAAACCCTAATGGCTATTGTCCTGATCACTCAACAGGGGTTGTTTTTACGCCAGTAGAAAAACAGCAAGTTGATAACACGGCCTTATTAACCAATAAGCAGATAGTCGTTATTGATGCTAAAGGCTATTGCCCATACTGTGAAAAGTTTAAAAAAGAAGTCGCTAATGAGTACATGGGCTCGATACCTATGACATTCCGTCATGCAGATCAGCTTGATGGCTTAAAAATTAAAACCCCAACATGGGCAACACCCACGTTATTATTTATAGAAAATGGCGAAGAGATATATGGCCGTCAAGGTTATGTGAGTAAAGATGAGTTTTATAAAGCCTTAGGCGCATTTAAACTAGGTGATAGTGAAGCATTTAGAGTTGCATTCCATGCCAGAACAGATAGCCCATTTTGTAAACAATACGATATCTTTAAAAACACACCGGATGGTATTTTTGTTGATAAGCTAAGTGGTGCGCCATTATTCGATACTCGTGATAGGTTTAATTCAGGAACCGGTTGGCTTTCATTTACTCACCCGGTAAAAGACAGTGTGACCATGCATGAAGACAACAGTTATGGCATGCAGCGCATAGAGCTTAAATCTAAAAGTTCAGGTATTCACTTAGGACACTTATTCCCTGGGGAAGGGCCAAGAGGTAAAGATAGATACTGCATTAATGCGACGGTGCTTGATTTTGTGCCACGTGATCAAATTTAACGTAGATACAAAAAAACCAGCCATTAAGGCTGGTTTTTCAGCATTAGAATCAGTCATTACCACAATTTTAATTCCTGTTTTGCGCGATTTAAATTAAATGATACATATTCATTATCATCGAGTCTTGAGGCTTCATAAAAATCAGCAATTGCTGCCGTATCATTATTAGCCATAAATCGCGCGACACCTCGGTTACTTAATGCAAACGAAGTTAATTCATTACGTTTAAATCGAGATGCTTTAATCTCTTTTAATAGACTTATTGCTTCAGTACAGTCAGCTTCAGCTTTATCAAACTGCTTTAGCTTTACACTTGCAACACAGCGATTAAAAGGCGCTATATATTGATTTGCTGGATCTTCAGCAGACGTTACTAAACCAGCATTGTAGTCACCTTGCATAATCGCAATGGATGAGGCTTCGTCATCCACTACCATTAGTTTAAAGTCGATATCATTTGCTAACACCCAATTCGAACTCATGCAAAGTGAGGTAATCAAGATGGTTTTGAGAGGTATGAACTTGAACATTGTTTATCTCCTTAATAATGTAAGTACATCACTTACTCTATTAATTTAGAAACAGTGTTACTGATTGACAAACGACAAAAATACACCCATTAGATGAAAAAAAATATCTTATTGGGTAGGTGGCTTGAGTGTATATTTTAGACAAAAAAAAGCCCAGTCAGAACACACAAGGACCGGGCTTACGACAACAATTTGGTTGGGCTAACTATTACAGCGCTAAGTTTTGCTTCGCGCGGTTTAAGTTATGATTTACCAGTTCATTTTTTGAGATTTGAACTGCTTCATAAAAGTCTGAGATTGCAGCTGTATCATTTTCTGACATGATGCGTGCAACACCGCGATTACTTAATGCAAATGATGTTAATTCACGGCGTTTGTAACCTGGTACTTTACTTGTGTTTAGAAGTGAAATCGCTTGTGTACATAGGTTTTCAGCTTCTGAAAAATTCTTTTCTTTTACGCTTAATGCACAGCGGTTGAATGCAGTTTCATATTCATTGCTTACATTATCGTTTGTTTGAGCTTGCTCAATAACCATCAGTTTATAATCAGCTTGGTCGGCTACTGCCATCGCTGAGCAAGTTAATAAAGAGCTAAGTGCAATAGTGGTTACAAGTGTTTTTAACATGATAGTTTTCCTCTGAATAAGTTGGTGTTTCTTGCCAACGAGTGAACTTTAAAATATTCCTATAAGCTAAACAAACGATTAAATTAGAACTGATAGATGAAGAAATTTAATCTATAGAGTAATTACTCAGTTCTCAGCGATTTAGTAGGGAAAATTAGAGAGGAGAGTGTCTGAAAATTACTTTCAAACACAATAAGCTTTGTTTTGTGAATGCTATTTATGTACTGATGTTATCAGTTTGGTTGAAAACACATACTCTAGATCAGCTAGTTATGATTGAAGCTATTTATTTAATGTAATATTCAAAACTAAAATATCTGCTGTATCAGTTTGTTCTTTGAGTAAGATAGTATTACCGCTTATAGCAGTTATTTGACTACATAAATCCGCACAAAACTTTTCAAAATCAATACTTAAATTTTGAACACCTAGTTCATAATCGTAAAAATTCATTGTCCTTGAGTCGTTTTCTTTGTATTGAAAATAGAAGCCATTTTTAATAGGGTAAATGCTTGAAATAAAATGCGTATTATCAAATAGATTGGTACCAGAAGCAGTGATTACTTGGCCAATTGAAAAACTCAGTAATTCGTCGTTATCATTTAAAAAAATATTTTTATCTTTCAATTGCGTTTTTAATGACACTATTTCGTCTGTAACTAAATCAAATTTAACTATTTCATCATTGTGAGTGTTCTTATCAACAAACAAAATAGCATCTGACTGTTTATACCATCCGATTGGATACCCAATGATTCCATTTAACCATTCGATTGCGAACTGGTCTTCCTCTAGCTTAATAAGAAATGGTTTGTTATTTATACTGCTTGCGATAAGTGTTCCAGAGGGGTCCCATATTGGTTTTGATAAAGCATATTCTTGCTCAGTGTTAACGAACAATAATTGTTCTTCTTCAGTCTCAATATGTTTAATAAAAAGTTGTGGAAGTCCATTTTTCATTGACATGTAGGCGATGAGTTTTTCATCAGGTGAAAGTGCAGCTTCTTTATCAATGGTATTAGAGTTTACGATTTTTATAGGAGTAGAGAGTGAATCTAAAGCGCTAATCAAAATATCTTGATCAGACTTAGCCTCAATAAAATACAGTTTGTCCTTAACGATTTGTGGATAAATCAAAAAGTTATAGCTTTTAAAATTAAGAGTCGTTAATTGGCCGTTTAATTCAAGTTGTTTTAACTCACTGCCATTACTCAATAACAAAGAGTCACCATCGTTAAACCAAGTCATAAAGTGCCAGTTATGATCAATTTCAACGACTGATTCAAGGTTAAAACTCGATAAATTTAATAGTTTTACCTCCGAGATTGCATCTTCATTGAAGCCAATTATCGCTAATTGTTTCTGGTTAGGTGATAAAGCGAGCTTGTAGGGCTTGAAATCATCATTTGGTTGAAGAATTTCGTAAGAATGGCCAGTAATCAAGTTATGTCGATATAGGCTTACATTACGGCTGTGTTCGGAACTGTTTTGATTTGCTAAATAGAAAAGGTTTTCTTGTTCATCTATAAAAAACAAGCTGTTCCAGGTTATATCTGTACGAGAAAAGAGTTTTTCTTCGCTGATCACGTTCGCTTCTGTATCTAGTTGCAGTCGATTGAATGAAATACTCCCTTCATCTTGAAACGAATATACAAGTGTATTTGTATCTGTATCCCATGCAAGGTAGGTAAACGCTTTTAAGTCTGTACTTAATTCTTTATATGAATTTAATTGTAAATCTTTGATTAAAAGCCTTCGCTTATTAGGACGATTGGTATTTTGTATATAAGCCATAAAACGCCCATCAGGACTAACTTGTAGGTAACGCTCTTTTTCATTGCTTGCAGTAATAGGCTTAAGATCTTCTAAAGAAATCAGCTTATCTTCGTTAAGGAAATTGAAAAGGAAGATAATGATAAACAAAGCAGGGATAATTAAGAGTGCTAGTTTTGTATTTTTTATCTGATGTATTTTTGCTAATGGAGTGCTCGTTTTTTCATCAGGAAAACGTATTTCAGCCTCGAGACTATAGCCCCGCTTTGGGTGTGTTTTTATAATGTGCTTTTCTTCATCGGATAACGCTTGTCTTAACAAAGCAATATTTCTGCGAACTGAATTAGGACTGAAAATAGCTTGTGGCCAAACATTAGCAAAAAGCATTTCGGCTGATAACACTTGATGTGGTTTTTGCGAAAATACTTCAAGAAGTGCCATCACCTTAGGCTCTACAACAACAACTTTACCATCTGTTTGAATTTCGCCAGTCTCAAAATTAACCAAAGAGTCATTAAGAAAAAATTGTTTTGATAATTTACTTTCACTCAAGTTGATAGTTATCCATTTGTTATTATTGGTTATTTTCAGCTTAATGTTTTCTTAAGCTTTTCTTAATCACTACTTCATCGCTTTTTGTTATTCGCAAAAGTAAAAGTATCGAAAGGCCAAGCGCCATATTATTCAATAAACAATAAAAGGAATGTAAAGTGAAGCGATATTTACTAATGCTCATATTTTTTATGTGTTTTATTAGCCATAAAGCACATGCAATGAAAGAGGTAGACTATAACAAATTGGCAAGTCAATTTATTACGGTTTTAAACACTAAAGATTTAGATGAGATCGAAAAATTTGTAGTAAAGAACTTCTCGCCAAATTCTCTTGCACGCTGGGAGGGTAAAGGTAAAGACCGTTATGTTGGGTATTCGATGAATGTTGCGCTTTTTCATGGAGAGTTGAGTGTTATTTCTACAGAGCTTGATACGTCAACTAATCGCATCCGTCATATAAGTAAAGTTTATTCAAAGAATACAGATATGCAGCATCAAGTAGTGTTATTTTTTAATGATGACCAATTTCAAGCAATAACAGGGTGGTCTATTGAAGAAACTCCACAAAACCAAGGTTCAAAAGGCTCTTTAACTGAGTCACAATTTATTGAAGAGATCAAAATTTATACTGATAAACTGGCGCAAAGAGGTAGTTTCTCTGGCACGGTATTACTTGCTAAAAATAATGACATTTTGTTTAGCGCTGCATATGGCTTTGCTTCACGTCGCTATGATGTGAAAAATAACTTAGAAACGAAGTTTCAAATTGGCTCAATGAACAAAATGTTTACTAGCGTCGCTATCTTACAGCTAATAGAAGCTGGCAAATTATCGCTTGATGATCCGCTCACTAAATTTATTGATAAAAGCATTTTAGGGAAAGGTGATTTTAGCAAAATTAAGATTCGACACTTATTAAGCCATACATCAGGGATTGGTATTATTTCTGGCTATGACGAGATACAAAATAAGGTGCGCTCTCTTAAAGATATCCAACATTTATACAGTTCAATTGACGCTACATTTGAACCCGGAACTGAATGGCGTTACAGCAATACGGGTATGGTTCTACTTGGTCAGGTGATTGAGAATGTAACTGGTGAAAATTACTATGATTACATAAATGAAAATGTATATAAAAAAGCTAACATGCAACAAAGCGGAAGTTATGACTTAGATGTGCCTGTCAAAAATACTGCCCGTAATTATTGGTTTTCTGTCGAAACTGGTCAAGTAACTGAAAATTTGATGTTTCAATCGGTAAAAGGGGGTCCTGCAGGCGGAGGTTATTCAACTGTAGGCGATTTACACAAATTCGCCATGGCAATTCAAAATGCTCAACTAGTAAGTCGTGAACTCTCTAATAAAGCCTTATCAGCAAAACCTGAGCTAAATGCACCAAACTGGGGATATGGTTTCTCTGTGAGAAGTTCAGCAGGGAATACAACTGTTGGTCATAATGGGTCCCATTTAGGCATGACAGCAAGGTTAAATATGTATCAAGAAAAAGGCTATATTCTAGTTGTTTTGGGGAATTTTCAATCTTCAGCATGGCCTGTTGTGGCAAAAGTAGATCAACTCATAAAGCGTTTGTAAAAATTCATTAAAAAGAGGGGCGTATTAAAGCCCCTTATGAACAACCTGCAAATCTATTATTGTTAAATTTAATAACAATGTAATGGTTTTACGTTGTGGTAGTGTTTGTGTCAGTAGGCTATATCCTGTTAAAAAAGCGTTTTAATTATATATGTAGCAATCGGTTAGTAACTTTGTTAAAACTAATCCTCTTAAATAACAGGTGTTCATTGTAGGACATATAGTCTGAGCATTGAGCTCATAATTAACTTGCTAAACCTCATGAAGGAATTATGGTGCAAGGATATAGAATAAGCACAGATAAAACTTACCTCGATTTTGAAGTGATTTACGGTTTTATTTCAAAAAGCTACTGGGCGTCAGGAATACCAAAACATACGCTAGAAAAAGCCATTGCAAACTCGTTTTGTTTTGGTGTTTATGACAGCCAAGACTCTCAAATAGGTTTTGCCCGCCTTATAACAGACAAAGCAACATTTGCTTATCTTGCTGATGTATTCATAGTAGAGAGCCATCGTGGCAAAGGTTTGAGCAAGTGGCTTGTTGAGAGCATAGTGTCTCACCCCGAGCTTCAAGGCTTGAGGAGAATGGTATTGGCGACAAGAGATGCGCATGGTTTGTACGCGCAATATGGTTTTCAACTAATTGAGAGTCCAGAGATGTTTATGCAAATTTGGAATCCAAATGTTTACCATGATAGAGAAATAACAACAACTTAAAGGTTACATTAAAACAACTACATTTTGTTCGTTGTGAACTTAGCGCTGATTGCAGTGTAATCCTCAACAGACATTAGCAAATTTAAGGACATAATTATGAAAACAGGAATTTTATCAATCGGGTTATTATTTATATCAAATCTTGTTTTTGCTGATTGTAAAGTAGCGCTTGAAGAAAGGCTAAAAGATGATTTAAATCTCACATACCAGCAATTTGATCAGACATACGATGCTGGGTTTAGATTGTTAGAAAAATCAGGTTGCCATGCTGAAGCCGCTATTCTGATAAAACGTTTTATTTCTCATAATAATTCAAAAGAAAGCTCGTTAACGTGGCATTTAGCTCAAATGGAAGGCTTGGCGGGTGATTATCAACAAGCGGTTTTTCACGCAAAAAAAGTATTGGAACCGCATGAAGATTTAACTTCCTCAAAAATGTATTGGAATGACTTTGTGTTAGGGAACATTGCTTTTTGGAATAAAGACAAAGAAAAGCTAAAAAAACACATAGCAAATATAGAAAAAGGGCAAAGTTTTAAACCTAACCAGATAAACCTGAACTACCTGAATCAGTTACTCAAACATTTTGATTTAAGTTACAAACAAGCATTGTCTGAAGCTTAAGGTAAGCTTCGTTAGTTTAATTTCTAGATTGCTCCTCGAATTTGCAAGAAGCAAAAAATGATCGGAACATAAACGACAAAACCCAGCCGAAGCTGGGTTTTGAGACAACACAATTCTGTGAGAACTTATAACGCTAAGTTCTTTTTAGCACGAGTTAAGTTGTGCTCTACTAACTCGTTACCTGAAATTTGTACTGCTTCGTAAAAGTCTGACAATGCAGCAGTGTCGTTTTCAGACATGATGCGAGCAACACCACGGTTACTTAACGTAAATGATGTTAGTTCGCGACGTTTATAGCTAGGTACTTTACTTGTACTTAGTAAGCTGATTGCTTTTGAGCAAAGTGTTTCAGCTTCAGAGAATTTTTTCTCTTTAACACTCAAAGCACAGTCATTAAATGCTTGTTCGTATTGACGGTTTTCTGCAATATCAGCAGTGATAGATTGGTCAATTACCATCAATTTGTAGTCACTCTGATCAGCCACTGCCATAGCTGAACAAGTTAATAAAGAGCTAAGTGCAACGCGTTTCATAAGTGTACTAAACATAATCTTTTCCTCTATTTGAATCGGTATCAATCGCCGACAAATGAACTTTAATTGAACAGCGAAAATTCAACAAACGATAAAATATGACCTAATAGATGAAGAAATTTAACCTATAGACTTTAGTCTAATGTAATGAATTAGTTTTAAGCCGTCAGCCGTCAGCCGTGACCCCGATAAAGTAGACACGGGGTTTAAATAGCTAATGTTTACGATAAAGAAAGATAAAGCAGCAGAGTACGCAAAACAAATTGTTGTTAATTAAAAATAAAATCGGTACTTTATGATGGTATGTATAGTTGATGACTTAATTTATTCAGAATAAGCGTATAACCATGAAACTGATATTTGCGTTGTTACTTTTAGGGCCTGTTATTGCCAATGCAGCTGAAGATAAAGTTGCTGTTTATCTTAATTTTGAGCAGGCTTATTTGAGTAACGATGTATCTTTGTTTGCGCCATTACTAAGTAAAAACTATACGATTAAACAAACATTACATATTCCAGGCATAGGGTCAGATACTGTACCAGTTACTAAAGCTCAGTTACTTCAGGGCATGAAGCAAAATCCAAAGCCTAGTTCATTGCCACGCTCAAAAGCTGAATTAGTTAAAATAGAAACAATTTCAAAACAGCAATTCTGTGCAAGTTCACAAACTTTAGATCAAGTCGTTGTTGGAGGTAAAAACTACGAAGAGAAGGAACTACGCAAAGCCTGTTTTAATCATAAAAACAATCGCTATGAAGCAATATCACATACTATCGATGTTTATTACCGAGAGCTTTAATAGACATAGTTATAGATTCAGAAATTTCCGTGTATTTAATAAACGTATTAACTGATTAAATTACGGATAAACCCAATAAATTGAATAAGGACATAAATATGAACAAACAGTTAGGTTTAATGGCAGGAGTATTACTAGCATCAACAAGTTGTTTCGCAGCTGATAGTTTTCAAGTAGAAACATCAGTTTATAAAGCGAATGAGCTACTAGCATCACCAGTAATGCTGGTGGAAGAGAAGCAACCTGCAACCATTTCGGTTGGCGATTCTTTTAGCTATGAAGTTACAGTGATACCACAAAAAGAGAATACGGCGGCAATAGAAACATCTATCACGCTCGCTGGAAGATCTTTTACACCTTCTTTTATTGTGGAGTATGGTAAACAGGCGTCTTTTGAAATTGGTGAAAATAAAGTAAGTATTTTAGTAACCAAGTCTAAAAGCTAAATTAGCAATAAAAGACCCTCAATGAAGTTGAGGGTCGTGATTATTTGTTATTTTAGATGTTTAAAAGTATCAATCATCCATTTAATAAACAGCTCTAGCTGTGCATTTGTTTCGCTAGGGTCATGTTGCACTAAGTAGTATTTGTCTTTGGTTTTTAATGGCATATCAGTGAAATTAAATAGCCATTGCTCATCAAACCAAGTCTGACTAATAGGTAAGGGGATTAGGGCAATACCCATACCCTGTTGCGCTGCACGTGCCACACCAAACATACTATCAACCTGAATAATTTGCTTTGGTGCGAAGTCTTCTACACCGGCATGTTCTGCCCATTGGTGCCAAGCCCAAGGACGCGCTTTGTGAAGTATAAGAGGTACTTCGTTTAAGGCCTGAAATGGGTTTTCTTGCCATGCTTGCCAGTTTTCTTTATTACATGCTGGTGTATACGATAGCGAAAACAGCTCATGTACAACGCCTTCATGCGGTTTAGACGAAGACAATACAATCGATAAATCACTTTGCTTAGTCAGCTCTTTACGCGTTTTTAAGGTATTAAGCTGTAAGTTAGTATTAGGGTGTTCACTAGTCCATTCGCTTAGCTTCGGCATTAATAGTTCACTGGCGAAAAATTCAGGTAGTGTGATGCTAATAGTCACATTCTCTTGTAATTGACTAAACTCGTTGATGGTTTTTTCAAGCGCTTTTATAAGCGGTGACACAGAGTCATAAAAATTCTTACCTGCAGCTGTCAGGCGAATTGAGCGGGTTTGACGTTCAAACAGTTCAATACCCAATTGTTCTTCTAATTGTTTGATCTGATGGCTTACAGCAGAAGGCGTAAGGTAAAGTTGGTTTGCCGCATCTTTAAAACTAAGAGTACGTGCAGCAAAACAAAATGAGCGTAAGCCACGAATAGGTGTTTGCATAGTTAATTTCAGTAAGTCTCGATAGCGCTTATTAGTTAATTAACTGCTAAGCAATTATTATCCCAAAATGTAAAAAGTAAGAGAGTAAAAAATAAATATAGCTAATCTTTGCATAAACGCATAAAAAACACTCAGTAATTGATTGTTTAATCTACTTTTATTGTGGATTGTGAATTTTACCATTTTTCTGAAACAGGTAACACCCTAAGCCTCAAAGACTTTCACCTCACAAAGTTAGGGCATTTTAAACCATTTGTGTGACAAATTGGTGCAAAAGTTCTGTAGCTAAGAGATAAAAAAAATCCCTCTTGCGAGGGATTTTGGGTAACTCAGCGCCATTGGCACTGGGAATGAGGTCGGTACATGGGATGAGAGTGGTTTAAAAAACCATCTCTGGAACATCACCTTCAACAAGCAATTTGCCTGCCGTTTTGCTAATAATTTCATCTACTGACACGCCCGGAGCGCGTTCAATTAGATGAAATGCGCCGTCTTTAACTTCTAGTACGGCCAAATCAGTTACGATTTTCTTTACACAGTTAACCCCAGTTAGCGGTAAAGTGCAACTTTCTAATAACTTAGAGTCACCATGCTTGCTTGCATGAGTCATCGTAACAATAATATTCTTCGCGCCAGCAACGAGGTCCATCGCGCCACCCATGCCTTTAATTAGCTTCTTTGGGATCATCCACGATGCGATGTTACCGTTCTGGTCAACTTCAAATGCACCTAATACTGTTAAGTCTACATGACCACCCCGTATCATGGCAAAACTATCTGCACTATTAAATATTGCTGCACCTGTGGCTGCTGTCACGGTTTCTTTACCCGCATTGATCATATCTGCATCAACTTGGTCTTTAGTTGGGTACGCACCCATACCTAGTAGGCCATTCTCAGACTGTAGCATGACTTCAATACCTTCTGGTACATAATTAGCTACTAGAGTAGGGATACCAATACCTAGATTAACGTAATAACCGTCTTGTAGTTCTTGTGCAACACGCATTGCAACTTGTTCACGTGATAATGCCATTTGAATGCTCCTTAATCGCGAGTTGTTACACGTTCAATGCGTTTTTCAAAGTTACCTTTGATCACGCGATTAACATAAATACCTGGGGTATGAATTTGGCTTGGCTCAAGTTCTCCAGGCTCAACAATCTCTTCTACTTCAGCAACGGTGATTTTACCTGCTGTCGCAGCCATAGGATTGAAGTTCATTGCTGTGTGACGAAATACAAGGTTACCGTAGCGGTCGGCTTTCCATGCTTTAACAATGGCAAACTCACCAGTAATTGATTCTTCTAAGATATACGGGCGACCATCAAATTCTTTTACTTCTTTGCCTTGTGCAACCGGAGTGCCGTAACCTGTAGCAGTATAAAACGCAGGAATACCCGCGCCACCGGCACGCATCTTCTCAGCGAGTGTACCTTGCGGTGTTAGTACTACATCAATTTCGCCATCGAGTAGTTGTTTTTCAAAAAGCGCATTTTCACCTACATAAGAAGCGATGATTTTTTTAATTTGCTTATCATGAAGTAAAATACCTAAACCAAAATCATCTACGCCGCAGTTGTTTGAAACAACGGTTAGATTTTTAGTCTGTTTACGCTTAATTTCATTGATAAGTCCCTCAGGAATACCACACAAGCCAAAGCCACCAGCGATAACAGTATCGCCATCTTTTAAACCTTCCATTGCAGCTTCATAACTTGAAACCACTTTATCGAAACCGGCCATGAGCCTACTCCTTAATTATTCTGAGTGTTCTTTAGAGCAAGTGATACCTTGCTGACAGGTTGTTTATTTAATGCACTGCAAATAGCCCAACCAGCTTTCGCCAGTCTTTCTAAATCAATTCCATGCTCTATGCCAAGCCCTTGTAGTAAGTAAACTACATCTTCAGTGGCAACATTTCCTGACGCGCCTTTGGCATAAGGGCAACCACCAAGGCCTGCAACAGCACTATCAACCGTTGCTATACCGCGGCTTAGGGCGGTGTAAATATTTGTGAGCGCTTGCCCGTAGGTGTCGTGAAAATGTACAGCGAGTTTCGATTTATCAATATGTTGCAAAAGTAAATCTAATAACTCATCGACTTTTTTCGCCGTACCCACACCAATGGTGTCACCTAGGCTAATTTCGTAACAGCCAAGCTCAAGTAATCTTTGTGATACTTTTAATACATCATTGTAGTCGACATCACCTTGATATGGGCAACCCATAACGCAGCTCACATAACCTCTAACACGAATGTTATTCGCTTTGGCAAAAGCCATCACATCTTTAAAGCGATCAATACTTTCATCAATAGAGCAGTTAATGTTCTTTTGACAAAACGCTTCACTTGCCGCTGTAAAGATAGCAAATTCTTGAATGTCGACTTGTTTTGCCGCTTCTGCACCCCGTAAATTTGGGGTGAGGGCACTTAAGTTAACATTAGGCAAATTTAACGCGCTAATTACATCACTAGAGTCAGCCATTTGTGGCACCCATTTAGGTGACACAAATGCTCCGGCTTCAATATCTTTAAGGCCTGCATCTGCAAGGGCGTTGATAAGAGCGACTTTATCTTGAGTACTAACGGCTGCTTCATTTTGCAAACCGTCTCTGGCGCCAACTTCTACAATGCGAACAAAATCAGGGTACAGTGCCATTACGCCTCCGGCTCTTCAACGATCGCGAGCATATCACCGTGACTCACCAGTTCACCTTCAGCAAAGCAATAGCTCGTTAATACACCATCATGCGGGGCATTGAGTGTGTATTCCATTTTCATAGCTTCAATAATGACGACCGCATCACCTTTAGCAACCGTACTACCCACCTCAACCAAATGCTTAACAACAGTACCATTGAGTGGCGCAGCAAGTGGTAGTGCATCACTTTCATGTTCACTAATATAGTGTTTATCAATTAGCTCTAGCACCGTTTGCTGTGCTTTGTACATCACTGTGATGTGAGAGTCTGTTTGATTAATATGAGCAACGACTTTTTCGCCATTAACGACTAAGTTCGCAAGGCCATTTTCAACGCTACCTGAAGTTGTATAGTCAACTTCATCTAGGTTGATTTTAAAGCCTTCTGACGCCTTAACAGCATGAACGTTTAAATCAACAAACGGAATTGTTGTTTTAGCGTCACTGTTTAGCATAAAGCCTGTTAATTGTTGCCATGGGCTGCTGCTTTCACCTTTTAGTTGATGTGCATACGCATAGGCTGCCACAACAGTTGCAATAACAGATTGTTGCTCGCTTTTAGCAACAAGGCGTTCACCTTGGTCTTCAATAAAGTGCGTATCGGGTGCACCTGCTTGAAAAGTTGGGTGGTTAGCAAGATTATGTAAGAAATTAACGTTACAGCTAAAACCTGCTAGGTGAAATTCCTCTAGTGCTTTTGATAAACGCCCAAGCGCAGCCTCACGGTTATCGTCATGAACAATTAATTTAGCAATCATAGGGTCGTAGAACGGGCTGATTTCATCACCCGCTGCAATCCCTGTATCTATGCGTACAAATTCAGATTCGTTCGGTGTAAATAGGGCATCAATGTGACCAGAACACGGAATAAAGTCATTACTTGGATCTTCAGCATAAATACGCGCTTCAAAGCTGTGACCTTGCAGTTGAATATCTGCTTGGCTAAGTGGTAATGCTTCACCTGCCGCAATATTGATTTGCCAATTCACCAAATCAACACCAGTAACCATTTCTGTTACTGGGTGCTCTACTTGTAAACGGGTGTTCATTTCCATGAAGAAGAATTCATCACCGCAAAGTAAAAACTCAACCGTACCTGCACCGCGATAGTTAATTGCTTGGGCACAACGTACCGCAGCTTCACCCATTTCTTTACGAAGTGCATCAGATAAACCCGGAGCAGGGGCTTCTTCAATTACTTTTTGGTGACGACGCTGTAAAGAGCAGTCACGGTCGCCTAAGTACACACAGTTACCATGGCTATCTGCAAAAACTTGTACTTCAACATGGCGAGGTTTAGTGACGTAGCGCTCTAACAGTACTAAATCGTTACCAAAGCCGGCTTTTGCTTCACGTTTTGCGCCTTCAAGAGCACTGATAAAGTCTTTTGCGTGTTCAACAACTCGCATACCTTTACCACCGCCACCAAAGGCCGCTTTAATAAGTACGGGATAACCAATTTTTTCAGCTTCGGCTTGTAAGAACTCAGTATCTTGATTATCACCATAATAACCAGGTACTAAAGGTACATTCGCTTGGTGCATAATTTCTTTAGCGCGGGTTTTTGAGCCCATGGCTTCAATGCTAGATGCTGGTGGGCCAATAAAGGCAATATCATTTTTCTCACACGCAAGCGCAAATTCAGAGTTCTCAGATAAAAAGCCATAACCCGGGTGAATACAATCAACACCTGCTTGTTTTGCAACATCGATGATTTTGTCTGCCACTAAGTATGAGTCTTTACTTGGCGCAGGACCAATATGGTACGCCTCATCAGCAAGCTTTACGTGCTGAGCATGTTTATCAGCATCTGAATACACTGCAACCGTTGTTAAGCCCATTTGCTTTGCTGTACGCATAACTCGACAGGCAATTTCACCACGGTTGGCAACGAGAATTTTTTTCAATGATTTTGTTGTCATAATGGTTCCTATTTCTGCCAGTTAGGGGCACGTTTTTCAAAAAAAGCAGTTAGGCCTTCTTGGCCTTCTTCAGATACACGAATGCGTGCAATGCGTTCTGCGGTTAACTCAATAAGTGCATCATCAATTACGTTGCCAGCGACATCATTTATAAGCTGCTTTGCTGCTTTAACGGCAATAGGGCCATTGTTGACAAGGTTTTGTAAGTGTTTGTCGAGCGCTGTTTGTAAATCGCCGGTGATCTGGTGAATTAAACCCAGTTGCTTGGCTGTATGAGCGTCGAATATCTCAGCCGTTAAAAAGTAACGACGTGCAGCGCGCTCACCAATAGCTTTAATGACATAAGGGCTGATAACCGCAGGAATAAGACCAAGCTTTACTTCACTTAAGCAAAATTGTGCATCGTCTTGGCAAATCGCAATATCACAACACGCAATCAAGCCTAGCGCACCGCCAAAAGCAGCACCTTGTACGGCACAAATTGTAGGGTGAGGGCTTGTAGCAAGGACTTTCATAAGCTTTGCCAGCTGCATTGAATCCGCTAAGTTTTCAGCAAAGTCATTGCCTGCCATCGACTTCATCCAATTTAAATCAGCGCCAGCAGAGAAGTGCTTACCCTCGGTTTTTAAAACCAGAGCGCGCACATCACAGCTATTTGCGTGTTCAATTAAACGGATCAGCTCACTAATGACTTCTTCGTTAAATGCATTGTGTTTTTCAGGGCGACTTAGTACCAGTACAGCCACATTTGATTTTGTTATTTCGAGTGTTACTGACATAAGGCCTCCATTACATTCTAAATACGCCGAACTGCGAATCGCGCTCTGGTGCATTTTTAGCTGCGCTTAAGGCAAGCCCTAATACATTGCGAGAATCAGCAGGATCGATAATGCCATCATCCCAAAGGCGGGCACTGGCGTAATATGGATGACCTTGTTTTTCGTATTGCTCGATAATTGGCTTTTTAAACTCACTGACTTGCTCATCAGTCATGCTTTCGCTTTTACGGGCTAAACCGTCTTGTTTAACTTGTGCAAGAACGCCAGCCGCTTGTTCACCACCCATTACAGAGATTCGGGCATTTGGCCACATCCACATCATGGTTGGTTCGAATGCACGGCCACACATACCGTAGTTACCTGCACCATAAGAGCCACCAATTAACACGGTGAATTTTGGCACATCAGCACATGACACAGCGGTTACCATTTTCGCACCATGCTTGGCGATGCCTTCGGCTTCGTATTTTTTACCAACCATAAAGCCAGTAATATTTTGTAAAAACACCAAAGGAATTTTGCGTTGTGCACATAGTTGAATAAAGTGCGCGCCTTTTTGCGCCGATTCACTAAATAAAATGCCGTTGTTGGCAACAATACCGACAGGGTGACCAAATATTTTTGCAAAGCCGGTTACTAATGTTTCGCCAAAATAGCGTTTAAATTCATCAAATGATGAATCATCAACAACACGTGCTATTACTTCGCGTACATCAAATGGCTTTTTAAGGTCGGTACCCACAATGCCGTAAATTTCGTTAATGTCGTAACGCGGCGGTTTAACATCATCAAGTAACGGTGCTGTTGGGCGCTGATAGTTAATTCGTTCAATACATTGGCGCGCAATCGAAAGCGCGTGGGCATCGTTTTCAGCATAGTGATCGGCAACACCTGATGTTTTACAGTGAACATCAGCACCACCTAGCTCTTCAGCACTGACTTCTTCACCCGTAGCCGCTTTAACCAGTGGTGGGCCTGCTAAGAAAATTGTGCCTTGCTCTTTTACGATAATACTTTCATCAGCCATCGCTGGTACATAAGCACCACCTGCAGTACATAAACCCATTACGACCGCAATTTGAGGAATGCCTTTACCAGACATACGTGCCTGATTATAGAAAATACGGCCAAAATGTAATTTATCTGGGAATACATCATCTTGTTCAGGCAGGTTTGCACCACCTGAATCAACTAAATAAATACACGGTAAATGACAACGCTCTGCGATATCTTGGGCACGTAGATGTTTTTTCACTGTTAGTGGAAAGTATGTACCGCCTTTTACGGTTGCATCATTGGCGATGATCATACATTCAACGCCTTTCACACGACCAATACCGGCAACAACACCTGCACAAGGAATGGCTTGTTCATACACGCCAAAGGCTGCAAATTGTGAAATCTCTAAAAATGGCGAGCCTTCATCAAGTAGCGTTTCAATACGGTCACGAACAAACAACTTACCACGGCCTTGGTGGCGCTCAATCAGGGCAGGGCCACCGCCTAAACGGATATCAGCTACTTTTTCACGTAAGTCAGTTACGAGTGCTGCCATGTTGTCGTGATTTTGCAAAAATTGCGGATCGTGTGGATTTACACTCGATTTTAAAATCGTCATAACAAGGTCCTATCGGCTTTCAGTGAATAATTCGCGACCAATTAGCATGCGGCGGATTTCAGAGGTACCTGCGCCAATTTCATACAGTTTTGCATCACGTAATAAACGACCTGTTGCGTATTCGTTGATATAACCATTACCACCTAAGATTTGAATAGCATCAAGGGCCATCTTAGTTGCCAGCTCTGCGGCATATAAAATTGCGCCAGCGGCATCTTTACGTGTTGTTTCGCCGCGGTCACATGCACGAGCTACCGTGTAAACGTATGAACGAGCAGCATTCATTTGTGTGTACATATCAGCGATTTTGCCTTGAATAAGCTGGAACTGACCAATTGGGCTATCAAATTGTTTACGCTCATGAATATAAGGAACCACAATGTCCATACATGCTTGCATAATGCCAAGCGGGCCTGCCGCTAAAACAACACGCTCATAATCAAGGCCGCTCATAAGTACTTTTACGCCTTCGTTTAAGTTACCTAGAATGTTTTCTGCTGGTACTTCGCAGTTCTCGAACACTAATTCACAGGTGTTAGAGCCACGCATACCAAGTTTGTCTAGCTTTTGCGCAGTAGAGAATCCCGGAGTGTTACGTTCAACGATGAACGCTGTGATGCCTTTAGGGCCGGCATTTAAATCTGTTTTTGCATAGATAACAAAGGTATCGGCATCTGGACCATTAGTGATCCACATTTTGTTACCGTTAAGAACAAATACATCGCCTTTTTTCTCAGCTTTTAATTTCATTGATACAACATCAGAACCTGCATTTGGCTCACTCATCGCAAGGGCACCAATGTGCTCACCGCTGATAAGTTTTGGTAAGTACTTTTCTTTTTGTGCTTGTGACCCATTACGGTTAATTTGGTTAACACATAGGTTTGAATGAGCACCATAACTTAAACCAATCGAGGCACTTGCACGGCTAATTTCTTCCATTGCGATTACGTGCTCAAGGTAACCAAGGCCAGCACCGCCAAATTCTTCAGGCACTGTCATACCTAATAAACCCATTTCGCCAAGTTGTGGCCAAAGTTGATTAGGGAAGGCATTGTCTAAATCTGTTTGTTCTGCAAGTGGGGCGATTTCTTGGCTAGCAAAGCTATTAACGTGATCGCGGATCATGTCTGCTGTTTCGCCAAGTCCGAAGTTCATTTCTTTGTATAGTGAAATAGTGCTCATAATGTGTGTTCCTGTGAGAGTCTGTCGACGAGATTGTTGTCAGGTTATTCGTCTAAATTATTAAGGGTTTCACGACAGCGGCGTTCTGCTGTAACCAATTCCATCAGTACAACTTTAATGTCGTCCATTTGTTGGCTTAGGTCCGCTTTTTTCTCTGCGATAAGGTCAAGCATAGTCACTAGCTGTTTAGCGCTTGATTTATCAGCATCGTAAAGTTCAAACAAACGACCCGTTTCAGCTAAGGTAAAACCTAAGCGTTTACCGCGTAGAATAAGTTTTAGTCTTACTTTGTCGCGTTTTGAATAAATACGGGTTTGACCATTGCGCTCAGGTGAGATCAGGCCTTGGTCTTCGTAAAAGCGGATAGAGCGGGTGGTAATATCAAATTCTTTTGCTAGTTCGCTGATACTAAACGTTTGCTCATTGCTAGCAGGTTCAACTGCTGCACTTTCAAAGTTTGTTTGATTGTCTTGTTTCATGATTTATTTACCTCATTCGAATAACTCCAATATAAGTGAAGTTTACGTAAAGGTAAAGGGTGATTTGGGAGTTATACTTTAGACTTATAAAGATAACTGGTTGGATTTGTTGAAAAGCTCTATTTATCTAGCCTTGTAAGCAGATGTTCGATTTTTAATACAACAAAATACAGATAAGTTTACAGTTTTAACGACCGCAAAAAAGTTGATTTTAGATTTACGTTGGCGTAAACGTAAATATTATGTATGCTGAATTAAATCGAAATTAAACTATAACAAATTAACTGTTTGGTTACACATGATTTGAACACATGATGATAACCACTAACATGGAGCCAATTATGACTACTGAAGCCGTTGTTATTGTTGCCGCAAAACGTACCCCTATGGGTGGTTTTATGGGCGCACTTAGTGGTGCTCACGCAACTGATTTAGGTGCTACAGCTATTAAAAGTAGCTTAGAGCAAGCTGGTTTATCTGCCGATAAGATTGACGAAGTGATCATGGGCTGTGTATTACCAGCTGGTCTTGGTCAAGCACCTGCGCGACAAGCAATGTTAAAAGCGGGCCTTAACCAAGGTACTGGCGCAACAACAATCAACAAAGTATGTGGCTCTGGCTTAAAGGCTGCAATGTTTGCCCATGACTTAATTAAATCAGGCTCTATAAACACCGCTGTTGCAGGTGGTATGGAAAGCATGAGTAACGCGCCTTATATGTTACCGAATGCACGTTCAGGTATGCGTATGGGTCATGGCGAAGTAAAAGATCACATGATGTGTGACGGCCTTGAAGATGCTTACGACAACAAAGCAATGGGTTGTTTTGCACAAGATACTGCCGATCAATATTCAATTGGTCGTGAACAAATGGACAACTTTGCACTTAGCTCACTTACTAAAGCAAATAGCGCAATTGAAACAGGCGCATTTGATAATGAAATCGCCGCACACACTATCTCAACACGCAAAGGTGATGTGACTGTTGCGATTGATGAGCAACCAGGCAATGCACGTCCTGATAAAATTCCAGGTTTACGTCCTGCATTTAAAAAAGACGGCACAATTACAGCTGCAAACTCGTCATCAATTTCTGATGGTGCAGCAGCGCTTGTGTTAATGCGTGAGTCAGATGCTAAAGCACAAGGTTTAACACCACTTTGCCGTATTGTTGCTCACAGCACACATTCTCAAGCACCAAGCGAATTTACTTTAGCACCAGTTGGCGCGATGCAATCGCTTTTAGAAAAAGCCGGTTGGTCTGTGAATGATGTTGATTTATGGGAAATCAACGAAGCGTTTGCCATGGTGACTATGCTTGCAATTAACGAGTTAAAACTTGATGAAAGCAAAGTAAACGTAAACGGCGGTGCCTGTGCACTTGGTCACCCAATTGGTGCAAGCGGCGCGCGTATCTTAGTTACCTTAATTCATGCATTAAAGAATCGTGGTCTTAGCAAAGGTGTCGCCTCACTGTGTATCGGTGGTGGTGAAGCTGTTGCTATGGCAGTTGAAGTTATTTAATCGCTTTAGAATTTTAATCTCTCACAGCCGCAACGTATTTTAAAAACTATCATGTTGCGGCCTCTTTATACCCACTGGGGAGGAGTGCCTCATGCACCAAGTACCTTTATTTATCAACGGCGAATTTACCCAATCAAGTTCAACGCAGTTGATTGATGTTATCAATCCTGCAAACCAAGAAGTGTTAGCTCAAGTCCCGTGTGCAACGGATGCTGAAATGGATGCAGCCATTGCCTCTGCAAAAGAAACGTTTAAAACATGGAAAGAAGTGCCAATTTCTGAGCGTGCGCGCATTATGATGAAATACGCCGCACTACTAAAAGAAAACCATGATGAGCTTGCGACGATTATTTGTCATGAGCTGGGTAAAACATTTGAAGATGCCAAAGGCGATGTTTGGCGTGGTATTGAAGTTGTTGAGCAAGCAGCCAATGCACCATCACTCATGATGGGCGAAACAATGGAAAACGTAGCGCGTAAAATCGATACCTATTCTTACATGCAACCGCTGGGTGTCTGTGCAGGTATTACGCCATTTAACTTTCCTGCGATGATCCCATTATGGATGTTCCCGCTGGCTATTGTGTGTGGTAACACCTTTATTCTTAAACCATCAGAGCAAGATCCAC
Organism: Pseudoalteromonas thalassia; assembly: GCF_049257215.1. Lineage (NCBI taxonomy): Bacteria > Pseudomonadati > Pseudomonadota > Gammaproteobacteria > Alteromonadales > Pseudoalteromonadaceae > Pseudoalteromonas > Pseudoalteromonas thalassia. The sequence goes on along the minus strand of NZ_JBMMUE010000015.1, from coordinate 64,539 downwards.
TAACACCAATGCGTTTAGCTGAATTGTTTGTTGAAGCGGGTGCGCCAAAAGGGGTGTTACAAGTTGTTCATGGTACAAAACCACAAGTTGACCGTTTATTAGAAGATCCAGCCGTACGCGCTATTTCATTTGTTGGTTCGTGTGGTGTAGGTGAATACATCTATTCAAAAGGCACTGCAAACCTTAAACGCGTACAAGCTTGTGTGGGTGCAAAAAACCACATGGTAATTATGCCTGATGCAAGTAAATCGCATGTTGTAAATAACCTAGTCGGTGCGTCTGTAGGTGCTGCGGGTCAGCGCTGTATGGGTATTTCGGTTGCTGTATTCGTTGGTCAAGCAAAAGACTGGGTTGATGAAATTAAAGCAGGCTTTGAAAACGTACGCCCTGGTGTTTGGGATGATGCTAACGCGGCTTACGGCCCACAAACATCAAAAGCAGCTAAAGATCGAATCTTATCACTTATCGCAAGTGGTAAAGAACAAGGTGCAACGTGCTTAATTGATGGCTCTGACTTTACTGTTGAAGGCTACGAACAAGGCAACTGGGTTGGCCCAACATTATTTACTGATGTAACAACAGAAATGGATTTATACAAAGAAGAGATCTTTGGTCCAGTACTGGCTTGTATGTTTGTAGATACACTCGATGAGGCGATTGAGCTTATCAATAACTCGCCTTACGGTAACGGTACTTCGTTATTCACATCAAGCGGCGCTGCTGCACGTAAATTCCAACATGAAATCGAAGTAGGTCAAGTTGGTATCAACGTGCCAATTCCTGTGCCACTACCGTTTTTCTCTTTCACCGGTTGGAAAGGCTCATTCTACGGTGACCAACACACCTACGGTAAGCAAGGTATTCGTTTTTACACAGAAACGAAAACAATTACTTCACGTTGGTTTGAGGATGATATCGCCTCAGGTCCGAACATGAGTATCAACCTTAAATAAGCCGTAATTAATTTACTGCTGAGCGAGCACACGCTCGCTCAAAGAGCACACATTTAAACGACAACAATAATTCTTTTAAGTATATGACAACAAATAGAGGTCTACTATGGACTTTAATTTAACCGAAGATCAGCAAGCGTTTGCTGAAACAGCCCGTCAGTTTGCAGAGTCTGAACTTGCGCCTAATGCAGCTAAGTGGGACCAAGAACACATTTTCCCTAAAGACACCATTAAAGCAGCCGGTGAGCTTGGCTTTTGTGGTTTATATACCCCAGAAGAAGCGGGTGGCTTAGGTTTATCTCGCCTAGATTCAAGCATTATCTTTGAGCAGCTTGCCATGGGTTGTACAGCAACGACTGCTATGTTGACCATTCATAATATGGCAACGTGGATGATTGCAAGCTTTGGTACTGATGAGGTTAAAGCCCAGTACTGCGAACAATTAGTGATGGGTGAGTTACTTGCTTCTTACTGTTTAACAGAACCGGGTTCTGGCTCTGATGCAGCATCACTAAAAACTAAAGCGGTAAAAGAGGGCGATGAGTATGTGATTTCAGGCTCTAAAATGTTTATTTCGGGCGCCGGTGAAACTGATTTACTTGTGGTTATGGCGCGCACTGGTGGTGAAGGCGCAGCAGGTATTTCGGCATTTGTTGTGCCTGCTGACGCGGCAGGTATTGAATACGGTAAAGCTGAAGAAAAAATGGGTTGGAATGCACAGCCAACACGTTTAATTAGCTTTGAAGGTGTCAGAATTCCTGCGGCTAACTTACTAGGTCAAGAAGGCGAAGGCTTTAAGTTTGCAATGCAAGGCTTAGACGGTGGTCGTATTAATATTGCAACTTGTTCAATAGGTACAGCTCAAGCAGCTCTTAATACTGCACGCGAATACTTAAAAGAACGTGAGCAGTTTGGTAAGCCATTAGCTGCTTTCCAAGCACTGCAATTTAAGATTGCCGATATGAACACCGAGCTTGTTGCCGCTCGTCAAATGGTGCGCTTAGCCGCATTTAAACTTGATACGGGTGACAGCGAAAAAACCACTTACTGCGCGATGGCAAAACGTTTTGCTACAGATGTTGGCTTTAAAGTCTGTGACGACGCACTACAAATTCACGGTGGTTACGGTTACATCAAAGAATATCCATTAGAGCGTCATTTTAGAGACGTACGTGTACATCAAATTCTTGAAGGCACAAACGAAATCATGCGTGTGATTATCGCACGTCGTATCTTAGCTGAGTCAGCTGGCGACATTCTATAAGGAGCAACCTATGTCTAATCCATCGATTGATTTAAATATTGAAGGTAATGTAGCGGTTTTAACCATGAATAACCCGCCAGCGAATACCTGGACACAAGATACATTAACCGCGCTTAAAGACACTGTGACTGAGCTAAATGCTAACAAAAATGTCTATGCATTAGTGATTACAGGCCAAGGTGAAAAGTTCTTTAGCGCTGGTGCCGATTTAAACGTGTTTGCTAGTGGTGATAAAGGCGTTGCTGCCACTATGTCAAAAGTGTTTGGTGATGCATTTGAAGCATTAACAAATTTCCGTGGTGTATCAATCGCGGCAATTAATGGTTATGCCATGGGCGGTGGTCTGGAAGTGGCTCTTGCTTGTGATATTCGTATTGCTGAAGAGCAAGCTCAAATGGCACTTCCTGAAGCGAAAGTTGGATTGTTGCCTTGTGCTGGCGGTACGCAAAACCTTGCGTGGCTTGTTGGTGAAGGTTGGGCAAAACGCATGATCTTATGTGGCGAGCGCTTAAAAGCAGACAAAGCACGTGAAATTGGCCTTGTTGAAGAAGTCGTTGGCACTGGTGAAAGTTTAGCTGCGGCAATGAAACTTGCTAACCAAGTTGGCGAACAAAGCCCGGTTGCTGTGACTGCATGTAAAGAGCTTATTCAAAAAGGTCGCACACAACCTATGGCTCATGCATTGCCACTAGAGCGTGAGTTATTTGTACAATTATTTGATACGCAAGACCAAAAAGAAGGCGTTAATGCGTTCTTAGAAAAGCGTAAAGCTAATTGGGTAAATGGCTAATGACTAACGTAACACTACTAAATCATCAAGATGCGCCTGTGGTGTTTGAAACTGCTGAGGCCGAGAGCGGCCTTATTGCAATTGCGACACTCAATGCGCCTAAGTCGTTAAATGCCTTAAATTACGACATGATCCAATTGCTTGAGCCACAGCTTAGAAAATGGGCTAACGATGACGCAGTTGCCATGGTCATTCTAAAAGGGGCTGGCGAAAAAGCATTTTGTGCTGGTGGCGATGTAGTAAGCCTACATAAAGCAATGAGCACAGGTGAGCCTGCTAACTACATTGAAGATTTTTTTACCCATGAGTACAAATTAGACTACCTAATTCACTGCTATGAAAAGCCAATATTACTTTGGGGAAATGGCATAGTCATGGGTGGCGGTCTTGGCTTAATGGCTGGTGCAAGTCACCGTGTGGTAACCGAAACATCGCGTATCGCAATGCCTGAGCTAACCATTGGTTTATACCCAGATGTTGGCGGCAGTTATTTCTTACATAAAATGCCTGAGCAAGTGGGTTTATTTTTAGGGTTAACTGCGGCGTCTATCAATGCTGAAGATGCATTGTTTGTTAATCTTGCTGATCACTATGCAACAGCAGATAAATATGACGCTATTTTAACGGCTATCACAGCTGAAAAGTGGGGAAAAACAGCCTCATTAAATCACGAAAAGCTAACTAACATTCTAATCTCTATTGATAATATTTCAGGCCGTGTCCCTAAAGGTAACGTAAAAGATAACCTTGAGGTTATTCAAAAGCTGGCTGAATTTGACTCACTGCAGGGCAAGATTGACTACATCCAAGGTTTAGAAACCGAAGATAAATGGCTTACCCGTGCGCAAAAGTCATTAGCGCATGGTTGTCCGCTTAGTTGTGCGCTGGTTGAACGTCAATTAGCTAATTCAAAAGAGATGACGTTAGCACAGTGCTTTAAAATGGAGCTGGGTATGTCGGTTCGCTGTGGCGAAGTAGGTGAGTTCCAAGAAGGAGTTCGTGCGCTACTAATCGACAAAGACGGTGCACCAAACTGGCAGTTTAAATCGCTTAGCGATATCGACGAAGCAGTTGTAGATAGCTTCTTTACAGCACGCTGGGATGAGCAATCTCATCCACTTAACTCATTAACGTCATCTTAAGTCCAAGGGGTAAACAAATGGCTAAATTAACAATAGGATTTATTGGTTTAGGCAACATGGGTGGCCCAATGGCGGCAAACCTTGTCAATGCAGGTCATACAGTTCGCGTGTTTGACTTAAATAAAGCGGCGGTCAGTGATCTTGCCGATAAAGGTGCAATTGCTGCAAATGATGCGGCTGAGTGTGCAATTGGCGCTGATATTTTTATCAGTATGCTACCGGCAAGCAAACACGTTAAATCGCTTTACTTAGGTGAAACGGGTCTTATTAACTTACTTGATAGCAAAACCTTAGTTATTGACTGCTCAACCATTGATGCAGAATCAGCACGTCAAGTGGGTAGCGAGCTTGCTCAAAAAGGTATTGATTTTGTTGATGCGCCGGTATCAGGTGGTGTTGCAGGTGCAACAGCGGGCACTTTAACCTTTATCGTCGGTGGTGAGCAAAGCCACTTTGAAAAAGCCAAACTGGCTTTAGTTGATATGGGTAAAAACATCTTCCATGCTGGTGAGATTGGTGCAGGCCAAGTCGCAAAAATCTGTAACAACATGCTGCTCAGCATTTTAATGGCTGGTACCAGCGAAGCGCTACAAATGGGCATTAACAACGGGCTCGACCCAAAAGTGTTAAGTGACATCATGACTGCAAGCTCTGGTCGTAACTGGACACTTGAGCTTTATAACCCATGCCCTGGTGTAATGGAAACGGCGCCAGCAAGTAATGATTATAAACCGGGCTTTATGGTTGATTTAATGGCGAAAGACTTAGGTCTTGCTATGGAAGCGGCTCAGCAAAGTAATTCATCTACCCCAATGGGGTCAATGGCGAAGAATCTATACACTATGCTTCAGCATCAAGGTGCGGGTAGTGATGATTTTAGCGCTATTTTTAAATTATTCTCGAAGTAGGAGATTGTTGTGGAAATTAAAAACAACAACATCGTAATTACCGGTGGTGCGCAAGGTTTAGGTTTTGCGATGGCCGAGAAATTTGCATCGCTTGGCGCGAACATCGCCCTTATCGATATGCAACAAGACGTACTTGATACTGCAGTATCAGCGCTTGCCAAGCATGGCACAAAAGTCATGGCGTATGCTGCTAATGTCACAGATGAAGACGCTGTGGTAGCAACGCTTAATACTATCAACAAAGACTTTGGCCATATCGGCGTGTTAATTAACAACGCGGGTATATTACGCGATGGTATGTTTATCAAAGCAAAAGAAGGCAAAGTAGTTGATAAAATGTCGCTGGCTCAATTTCAATCTGTGATTGATGTGAACCTGACCGGTGTATTCTTAGCTGGTCGTGAAGCTGCGAGCCACATGATTGAGTCAGGCAAAGGCGGTGTAATAGTTAATATGTCGAGTGTTGCCCGTGCTGGTAACATCGGCCAAACAAACTATGCAGCGTCTAAAGCCGGTGTTGTTGCTATGACAACGGGTTGGGCGAAAGAATTAGGTCGCTTTGGTATCCGTGTTGGTGCAATTGCACCAGGTGTTATTCGCACCGCGATGACAGATGCAATGAAACCAGAAGCAAAACAACGCATGATGGCGGTAACGCCAGTGGGTCGTTTTGGTGAAGCAGAAGAAATTGCCCAAACAGCACAATACATTGTAGAGAATGACTTCTTTACAGGTCGTGTTGTTGAAATTGATGGTGGTATCCGCCTTTAGTTTTAAATGGTAACCCTTTACCCATTGAAAGTACCAAAACGGTAAGCCTAGCTTGCCGTTTTTTTATTTTTTAAGTATTTTAAATTCATAATGATAAGGAGATTTTTATGAACACTGATGGCATTACAGTCTCAATGAGCAAAGGAATTAAAGCCAACTTCAAACTGGGTGAACATTTTATTGAATACTGGGGGTCGGCTTATTCTGGAAAAGAAGTTCTGAAAGTAGACGGTGAATTAATAGCAGAATCACGTAACTTTAAAACAAAATCTGTTCATGAATTTAATATTGATGGTAAAGCCTGCCAATTAACGATTTCAGTAACTTTATTTAGAAAGTTTTCTTCTGTAATTTCATTAGAATGTGAGAGCAAGCTAGTTCACAGTTACCAACTCACATACGGTAAAACCCGAAAAATTGCTTGGTATTTAAAAGCAATCCCATTTTTATTAGCAGGGGTGTTAGGCTGGTGTTTTGCCGCCGATATTCTTACCTTGTTAGAGTTGGTTATCTTTTGTTGCTTAACCTTTGCAGTATCAGAACTGGTTATGAAAGATCATGGCTGGATCATCGAAGAGCAAAAGCCTTGTAATTAACTGCCTAGCATTCAATAATTAAGCGGTTAAAAGCCGCTTAACTTTGAGAGATGCAGTGAATCCCAAACAAATCCGCAATTTTTATATCAATGAAGAACAGTCTGTTTATTTGCTGTCTCACCATGATGCTAAAAAGCACCGTCAATGGCTTAACATTTGTATTAAACAGCTTACTTTGCTTGGTTACAGTGACGTTGAATTAATTGGTTCTGGTGCGTTTGGATTTGTTTTTGCCGGTGTTGATGATGAAGAGTTACCTTGGGTATTTAAGTTTTCACGGATAACCCTAGCGCAAAGTGTGCGTGACCGTTTAGAAGACGAAGCCTACATGCTCTCGCAAGTTAAAAACCCACTCGTGCCAAAATTTTATGCCTTTGAGCGTATTAAAAAGCAAGGCATCTTAATGATGGAGCGCGCGCTAGGTGAAGATTTAGAAAAAATCTCCATCAAACAGGGGCGTTTCAGTGCAGCAAAAGTCATGGCGCTGGCTCTTAGGTTACGTAATGTGCTTGTAGATTTACGCGAACACAAAAATGGCTTAAGCCCACAGCCAATTGTGCATGGTGATATTAAACCCTCTAACATTGTTTATGATGAACAAACTAATAAGTTGTCATTGGTAGACTGGGGCAGCTCTGTTTATGCACAAATAGACACAGAGGGGAATCCGGTTGCTAGCAACTTTATGGATCTTATGTCTGCTGATATTAGCACCACCAATGCACGTATGGGTGATGTGTATTTTATAGGTGATGAGCAAATGTCGGGCGGGCAGTCATCGCCACGTTTTGATGAGCAAGGTGTTGCTTCAACTCTTTATGCATTAGCCTCTGCACAATCTTGCCGATTTGGTGCGGCGGTTATTCCGGCTACAAGCTTAAATTTACCTATGGAGCTTGCCCGGGTCATTGACGGCATGCTTTCAAAAGATAAGGCAACCCGAGATGGCGCAGGTGATTATTTTATGCGTAACATGCCTGCAATGGCTAAAGCGTACCTACCTGAACTGCCTCGTAAAGTCATTCGACCTTATATCCCTTATTGGTTTAGCGAGTTTGATGAGCACCCAGATACAGTGGTTTACAGTTCTCGAAAGCAATTTTTACGACAAGCCGACCATAATCAACAATTACTTGATGTAAACGATGCTCAGCTCGATAGATACTACAAAGAGTTTTTATTTGATACCGGCGACACCGAAAAAGCATTTTTGGCCTCTATTAGCCGATTAGCAAAATATCCGGTAGTAGGGGGCTTAAGTTTTCATTGGAAAGAAAACTCAATGTTTGTTGAATCATCACTTATCCTGCATGATGAAACACTCGGCACTGCGTTTACCGATGCGATTAACAACACGGTGATGTTAGCACAAGGGATTGAACAAAAAGGTCTCTTCAAATGTTGCTTGTTTGATGCGCGTAAGACCATTCAGCTAGAGCGTGATGGCACCGGTGCTTTTAAGTTTGAACATTTACCTGAGCTTGATTACGAAGTAATGGATGTACAAGCCTCAGACGTAACCAGACCGCATTCTTACTTTGAAGATGGTAAAGACCCGGATGAGCAATTACAGCTCCCAAAAAAGGTCATAAAGTGCGTATTTGAGCTTAACCAAATACACCACACGGGCTGTATCATTTTCGAAGCCTTACCTGATAGGATGAAGATACACCATTACTATCGTCTGCTAGATGCCAGTAAAGAACCTGAATTTAAACGTTTATTAAGTAAGCTTATGCAATACGCGGTTAGTATCACAGATGTAGGTGTAGCAGGCTTTATGAAGCTACCTTACAAAAATACCCGTGAATTTGATTTATGCACCAGACAGCCCGATGAGTTTTTTCCAAGAGATCCGAAAAGAGTGTTAGACATATGAGCCTTCTGCCTTTGGCTGATGCTTCAGCTAGTTAGAAAGCCAAAATTGATGCATTAAGATGTATTAAAATGCCGAATCTTGTAGGAGCTGCAAACAATACAAAGTGGAATGAGCTCATCTGTGAAGTTCGAGAATGGAAAAATTGGCAACCACCTTTTCGCTCGAAATGGGTAACTGGGCAAATATCAGAATGGGATTGTGAGTGGTGCTATCATTTACCATTTCCTTTTATTGGTGTTCAGTGGCTAGATTTATACTTTATTGAAGAAATAGTAGAGGTCAGAAGGCATCAATCTATAAAGGAGTATGATCACTCAGAGAGCTTAACTGAGCTTTTAGATAAGATGGGTTTATCTTACGAAAAGGGTAAAACAACATTAAGAATTTGGGGATATCTTCCTAAGTGCCATGAGTTTTTTGATGAAACTAATAACTACATGTTGAATGTATTTAAACAAAGTAACTAAAAGTGATCTCAATAGTAAGGAGTCTGGCTGATGAATCAATTAACAGAGAAAAAGATTACTTGTCCTTATTGTGGTGAGCAAATAGAAATCTTACTGGATCCAGCAGACTTAAATCAGCAATATATTGAAGATTGCCAGGTTTGCTGTAAACCAATAAACTTTTTAGTTTTTAAAAGCATAGATGAAGAGCTTTCAGTTACAGTATCAAGTGATGATGAAAGTAGTGGTTTTTCTAATTTTTAGAAATTAGATTCTAAGATTTCTAATTTATGAAATAAAAAACCTGCTAAATAGCAGGTTTGTGGGTAATTGGCTTTTACTTATGCTCTTCAATTATCTCAGTGATCCCTTCAGCAGAAAGTATCTCTATCCAATACCCATCAGGGTCTTTGATAAAAGCTAAGCCTTTCATCGAGCCATCGTCTGGTTTTTTTACAAACTCAACATCGTATTTTGCAAAACGTTCGCATGCAGCGTAAACGTCTGGCACGCTAATACCGATATGACCAAAGCCTTTTGGTTCATCATTACCACTATGATAACCAGCAAAGCTGTCGTCGTTTTCTGTGCCCCAATTATGCGTAAGCTCGATAAGAGCAGGGCGGCGAAATACCCACTGTGCTTTTTCTTTATCGGTGCCTTTTGGCATGTCTTGCTCATAACCTAAAAAGTACAGCGTGAACTCCATTTTAGGGAAGTCATATTTACCCAGTAACTTCATGCCTAAAACGTTTTGGTAGAAATCTAAAGAAGGCTTTGGATCTTTAATACGCAACATAGTTTGTTGCATCACGAAATCTTGCGTTGCGTTTGCGATTTGTTCAGGTGATTCGTTGTAGTTAGACATATACATCCTTTTTAACTGACATTAATGATGATGCACTCAGTCTAACATAACCAGATTACCCTTAAATTAATAAAAAATAATATTGACCAGTTTGACTGGTTGTGAAGATATTAACTTGCTAACTCACATAAAAAACCGCCTCAACAGGCGGCTCTAATAAATTGACAGCTTGTAACTAGCAATTATTAATTAGTTGCCCCAAGGATTACTCGCACTTGAACGTTGTTTGCGAGTTCGTGCTTGTTGCTTGGCTTCTTTTTTTGCGTGAATGCGTTTAGCGTCGGTAAAACTTAACTCACACGGTTCACCTGGTTTTTGATCAGCAGGGATCACGCGATCTCGAGGTGGCAGCTCGTAGTTTACATCGTCTGGGCGTGGTAAATTTTTAAGGCGATACAAATAAAAGTTTTCTACTTTTTCTTGTGCCCATTGTGTTTTACGTAAAAACTTAACCGCAGATTTAACATCTGGATTATTTTTAAAGCAGTTTAAACGCATATAGGCGTGGAGCAATTCCCAGCCATATTGCTCGACAAGCTCTGTCACTACTTGCTCGATACCTACACCTTGCAGTGGGTTATTGCTGAAAATTTCTTTATTACTCATTAGACTGTCCGGTATTACAAAACTAGGGTAAGTATAATTGCCTTTACCCTAGTTTTATAGCTAACTTGCTAAGAATGTTTATATTTGAGCTTATTCTTTGCAATTAACTACAACGCGGCCGCGAATTTGACCTTTTAATAACGCTTCTGCATTTTCTATGGCTTTAGATAGCGGTATTTCTTGCGAAATGGTGTTGAGGTACTGAGTTTCAACTAATTCGCTTAAACGTTGCCATGCTTCGATTCGATCAGCTTTAGGGCGCATTACACTATCTATACCCATTAGACTAATGCCACGAAGGATAAACGGCGCTACCGTTGCTGGAAAGTCCATGCCTTGTGCTAAACCACACGCTGTTACTACACCACCGTATTTAATCGATGCACACACATTTGCAAGGGTGTGGCTACCCACAGAATCAATTGCGCCAGCGAATTGCTCTTTAGCGAGTGGTTTACCAGGTGCTGAGAATTCTTCGCGAGATAAAACGCGTTTTGCGCCTAATTTTTCAAGGTGCTGCGCTTCATTCATTCGACCTGTTGTCGCAACTACATCGAAGCCAAGTTTATTTAATAAGTAGATAGCAAAACTACCCAAGCCACCATTTGCACCGGTAACAAGTATTTCACCACTTTGGGGCGTGATACCTTGTTTTTCTAATGCAATAATACTCAGCATTGCCGTATAACCTGCAGTACCAATTTGCATAGCCTGTTTAGGTGTTAAATTAGCGGGTAGGGGGATGAGCCAATCAGCACTCATAGATGCCTTTTCACTTAGGCCACCTAGGTATTTTTCGCCAACACCAAAGCCATTTAGCAGCACTTTATCGCCAACTTTAAATTCATCGCTTTTAGACTCTGTCACTGTGCCTGCAAGGTCAATCCCGGGGATCATAGGAAATGTTCTTACCACTGGCCCTTTACCTGTGATTGCTAAGGCATCTTTGTAATTTAACGTGCTGTAGTCAACATCAATATTTACATCGTGCTGGTGGATGCTCTCTACAGGAAAGTCTGTGTATTCGGCACGATAGCCTTGATCATCTTTATTAATAACTACCGATTTTACTGATGTTGTCATGGTGACTCCTTTTAGACCGATCGTCTTTTAATGGTTAAAATAAAACCGCATTAAAACGGCTTTATAAAATTAATCGTAAAAATTGTGCTGTATAAAGGGTAAGTGGTTCACTTGATTTATCAAGTTTAGAGCGCATTACTGCGCCTTCCCAGCCAATCCAGAAAAACTCAGCAAGCATTTTACAATCTGAAACTTGAGGTATTTGTTTTTGCTGCTTGGCGTCGATTAAGCACTGCTCAATTAAAGCTTGCCAGTTGGCGTAAGCCTGTTTTATGCGGCCAATCATCGGCTCATCAAGGTGACTGATTTCTTGGTTTAAATTACCTATTAAGCAGCCGCGTTTAAACTCAAACTTTGCCATGCCTTGTTTGGCGTCATTGGCAAATAGCACAATCCTCTCAAGAGGGGTTGTTGCACTATTTGTTAAATGGCGCTTTAACTTGGCCTGAAAATAGCTGTCGTATGCATCAATTAGAGCTAGGCCAAAATCATTCTTACTTTTGAAATAATGATAAAAAGAGCCCTTAGGAACCTGAGCTGATTTTAAGATTAAATCAATGCCGGTTGCACTAAAGCCTTTTTCGGTTAATACAGCTAACCCGGTATTAATTAATAGGGCACGAGTATCTGCATTTGAACGTGCTATTTTTGGTGGCCTGCCACGACGGCTTGGCACAGAGTTATTTGTTTCCATGCCAACTATATTAGACCGATTGGTTTTTAATATGCAAGAACTATATTGCTTAAATTGTAATCATCATAAATTTGTCATGATTACAATTAAATTGGGAACTTTGCGCAAATGATGTTGGTCACAAATACTGAAGCTAAAAAGAGCTGTATCGTTTTTAGCTGAATTTAAGTGTATTAATAGATGGTTTTAGTTAAAGAGGTACGACCACTTAGTCATTTTAAATGTTAATTCATTTGAGCATCAGCACGTTAGTTATTGTCAATTTATTTAATTGCTTTTTGCTATTTGAATTTAACAGTTTTATTAACTATTCATTAAATGTAGATGTCAATTTCGCTACATATCTATAAATATAAAAAGGTGAGGATATTACCTATGAAGAGACAGAAAAGAGATCGTTTAGAAAGAGCTCATTCTCAAGGTTATAAAGCAGGCTTGGCAGGCCGTTCTAAAGAACAATGCCCTTATCAACAAGTCGATCCTAAATCTGAATGGTTAGGTGGCTGGCGAGAAGCCATTGAAAACCGAAACATGTTTAAAACTTAATATAGGCACCTTATTTACGCAAAAAAGCCCCATTTAGGGGCTTTTTTGTATCTACTATTTTTGTATCTTTAATTAGAGATTAAAACGCAGATGTATCTTGGAAAAGACCTACTTTAAGATCTTTTGCTTCATAGATAACACGGCCATCTACTTCAACAGTACCATCTGCCATACCCATGAATAATTTACGCTTAATTACACGTTTCATGTCTAATCGATAAGTTACTTTTTTAGCAGTTGGTAAGATTTGACCTGTGAATTTAACTTCACCTACACCAAGTGCACGACCAAGACCTGGACCACCAGACCAACCAAGGAAGAAACCAACTAATTGCCACATAGCATCAAGGCCAAGACAACCTGGCATTACAGGGTCACCTTTAAAGTGACAGTCGAAGAACCAAAGATCTGGGTTGATATCTAGTTCTGCAACAATTTGACCTTTACCGTGCTCACCACCGTCAGCAGTGATAGAGATAATGCGGTCCATCATTAGCATGTTGTCACTTGGTAAACGACAGTTGCCTTCACCGAACATTTCACCTTGACCACAAAGGACCAATTCTTCTTTTGTATAGCTGTTTTTAGGTTCCATAACTCTCATTCATCGCTTAGAAATTGCCACGTACTTTAGCGTACACTTGTACGCTAAACAACTCGGAGCAGTTAATTATTTACTATTTTTCGCTTGTTTTATGACCATTTAATTAAACTGTAGCCGATAAAGGGAGATAAAACCGCGCATTGTGAAGTAAATATCATTATAATTACTGTGATTCTTTAACCAGTCTAAAGGAAATTTATGATCCTTTTTGTAAACTCACTGACAGTGATTGATTTTTCTTACTTGTGTAATAAACGCGGCGCAGTTGGCGAGAGCTGGATTGTGGATTTAACTCTGCATGGCCAATTAAATGATGAGTCGATGGTGCTTGATTTTGGCTTAGTTAAAAAGCAAATCAAGGGCATTATTGATAACTGTATCGACCACAAACTTGCTGTGCCTGCCAAATTAAACGGTTCACTAATACAGCATGCTGAACACAGCGTGCTAGATTGCCATTTTGGTGATAATTATCACTTAGCTATGAGTGCTCCTAACCAAGCATTTTGTTTAATTGATGCGGATGTTGTTGACGAAAAATCAGTAACTGAGTTTTTGATTAAAACGATAATGCCTGAGCTACCTAGCAACATCGAAAAGATCGAAATCAATTTATATCCAGAGCATAGCCAAAGCTTTTACTATCATTACAGCCATGGCCTTAAAAAGCATGATGGTAATTGCCAGCGTATTATTCATGGTCACCGTTCGCAAATTGGTATTGGCCTTGATGGTATGGCTATGCCACGCTTACAAAAAGAATGGGCAGATAAATGGGAAGACATTTATTTAGCCACTGCTGAAGATGAAATTAACAAAGCAGACCTTAAACATGTAACTGCACATGATAACGATGTGTGTTTTGCGTATACATCACAGCAAGGCTATTTTGAAATGGCAATTGATAAGTCTCGCTGCGACATTTTACCTTGCGATACCACTGTTGAATGCATTGCAGACTACTTAAGTTCTCAAGTTAAAAACCAATACCCTGAATCAGAGGTAAAAATTACTGCTTATGAAGGTGTTGGCAAAGGGTCAATCAGTTATGCGTAAAGGATTACTAGTAGCAGCGTTTGCAGGGCTGTTCTCACTTACTGCAAGTGCTGTTGAATTAAAAGGACATTTAACCCAAGGCGGTTTAGTAACAGGCCAAATTGAAGGTGCTAAAAGCGTTAGTTTTAATGGCGAGAAACTTAAGCTTTCAGAAAATGGTGAGTTTGTATTTGGTTTTGGTCGTGATGCTGAGACAAATCACAATCTTTCTTGGGTTGATAGTAATGGTGTGAGCCACGAGCAAGCAATTACAATCACCAAGCGTGACTATAAAATTGATAAAATAACTGGTGTTGCAAAAAAATATGTTTCGCCACCTAAAGAAGTGTCTGAGCGTATTAGCCGTGAAGCTGTTGCTGTGCGTAAAGCTAGGCAAGTTAATTCTGACTTAAGATACTTTTTAGACCCAGTTTATAAACCTGCAACCGGCCGTATATCGGGTGTTTATGGTAGCCAGCGCTACTTTAATGGTGAGCCACGCAGACCGCATTTTGGTTTAGACATTGCAAATAAAACAGGCACTCCAGTTTATGCGCCTGTAAGTGGCACTGTGGTATTTGCTGATGCAGATTTATATTACTCAGGCGGCACGTTAATTCTTGATCATGGCCATGGCGTTACCTCTACTTACATTCATTTAAGTAAATTAGATGTCAAAATAGGGGATGAAATTAAGCGTGGCGATAAAATTGCTGAAATTGGCGCGACTGGTCGCGTAACTGGCCCTCATTTAGACTGGCGTTTTAATTGGAAGAATGAACGCCTTGACCCTGCGCTAATGATGCAAGACACATTAGCTAATGAAAAGTAGAGACTATGACACAACAAATCGATCGTGACGCTATTATTGCAAAGCGTATTGCTGATTCAACAACATCAGTAACAAAAACTGTTTTTCCTGGCCGTACTAATCACCATAATACTTTATTTGGTGGTGATGCACTTGCTTGGATGGATGAAGTGGCTTTTATTGCTGCTACGCGTTTTTGTAGAAAGCCACTTGTAACGATTTCGTCTGACCGTGTGGATTTTAAAGAAGCTATTCCTGCTGGAACATTTGCTGAGCTTATTTCAAAAGTTGTACATGTAGGTAATACCAGCCTTAAAGTAGACGTTGAGATTTTCTTAGAAAGAATGCATAAAGATGATAAGCACTTGGCTATTTCTGGCAGCTTTACCTTTGTAGCTGTTGATGATAACCATAGACCAACACCGGTTGTTTGCGAAAAAATGATCAACGGTTTCGATTAACTAATCGACAAATATTTTTAATGTAATAAGTACCTATGGGTACTTATTATTTATATGATAAAGAACACATCATACAATATTTCGGATAAATAAAAGCTCAGCAAGGAATGAATTATGCAACTATAAATTCAGCAAGGGGGAGTCGATGAATTTCATACTTTTTATTTTATACAGTTGCATACTTATATTGGCTTTTAACCAAGTTGATAACTATTGGTTTGATCTTATCGCCTCATTAAGAGGGCAATTGCTTGCGTTTAGTTTGCTGTTTGCAATGGCTTGTGTTCATAAGGCTAAGAAATTGGGCGCTGTGTGCGTGGTATTCAGTACGGTACTGCTCTTTCATCATTACAATTATTTTAATCAAGCTGACTCTCAACCAGGTGATATAAAAATAGCGCAAGCGAACGTCCATTATAGTAATCCATACTTAACCGACATAATTAATACTCAGCTAGTTAATAACGACAACGATATACTCATTTTGTTTGAATTTAATGATAAACAGCGTCACCTA
Organism: Pseudoalteromonas thalassia; assembly: GCF_049257215.1. Taxonomy (NCBI): domain Bacteria; kingdom Pseudomonadati; phylum Pseudomonadota; class Gammaproteobacteria; order Alteromonadales; family Pseudoalteromonadaceae; genus Pseudoalteromonas; species Pseudoalteromonas thalassia. The sequence goes on along the minus strand of NZ_JBMMUE010000015.1, from coordinate 48,565 downwards.
CTTAGTGAACTTAAAGGACGTTATCATTTATTTGGCTATGCTGAAGTTGAAGGGGCGCCATTTGGAATTATTGTTATCTCAAAACATCCAATTATCCAGAAACAAATTAAGTATTTAGATAACCCAAAACTAGGTTTTGTAAAACTTAACTTTTTGTTCAAAGATACAGTCGTGAGCGCAATTTTACTGCATCCGCCATCACCCAGAAATCAGCTTTTATGGGTGCAAAGAAATTATCTTTTATCGAAAGTTGATCAACAAATGCTTCAATTAAAAGGGCATTGGTTTATAGCCGGGGATTTTAATACTGTGCCTTGGTCACGTTATTTTTTAAATCATAACAACAGTTGTTCTCAGCAAGGTCGTAACTATGCAAGTTGGTCTGCTGTTGAAAATAAATTGGCTATTTCCTTAGCGGGTTTACCAATTGATAATTGTATTGTAAGCCAAGGAACGCGACTTTCTGGAGTACACACGCAAGTCATCAAAGGTAGTGATCACCATTTACTAAGCTATCAACTTTCTTTTTCGACATATTGATTAGCGCGTAGAAAGCTATTTTCTATCAAAAGATTGATTATCATCGTTAACTCAAAATTATCCCATGGCTTTGCAGTGATGATATTGGCGATGTTTTTATATATCGCATGCTTAGTTGCTTCTAACTCAGCATAACCTGTAAGTAGCATTCGCGAGCAATGTGGTTGGATCAGTCGAATTTCTTTAAGTACAGTTAAACCGTTTAACGTTGGCATTAGTAAATCACATATAACTAAGTTTACATTATTTAATTTTGTATATTTGATCGCTGCACATGGGTCACTAAAGCATACAACAACATGGTCTTGTGATAGTAAACGCGATAGGGCACGTAATATCGCTTCATCATCATCAATGATTAAAATGGTTGTTTTCATGATTGAGCCCCAAGTAAATGCCTTAAATCATACAAAACATGTTTAAAATTTCGTTTATGTGGAAATAACCAAAACGCTTTGTAAGAGTAGGCCAATGCCTTTGAGTAGTAACCAAGCTCCCTATAAAATTCACCATAGCATTCACTTAATCTCGCTTTGATTTTTTTAAGTTCATTGTTTGATACAACAGATTGGTTACGATTAATTATTTCGACCATGGCCGCTAAACGGTTTTCTCTGTTTGCTGTAATAGAATTGGCGCGCATTAAATAGTGCATTGCACACTGTGTTGAGTAGGCTACATCACCGCATTTAGCTAATTTTAACCAGCAATCTAAATCGGTAGCGCTACTTAACTTATTGTCAAAACCACCCACATCAACAATGGCTGAACGTTTAACCATTACTGATGATGTACCAACAATATTGGTGGTGATCATTTGGCTGATGGGGTTTTCAAGTAATTGGAAATCTTTACTTTCTTTATTGCATTTAAATTCAGGCCAATAGTCGAAACAACCAATAATGTCCTCGTTCTGTTCATTAAAATGCATATAGTCAGTAAAACTTAACACACAATCAGTATGTTTTAGATGGAATGCAAGTTGACTAGCAAGCTTATCAGCAGACCAATAATCATCGGCATCTAAAAAAGCTAAGTACTCTGACTTTGCTTGTGTAATTGCAAGGTTACGAGCAGCAACAACGCCTTTTCGTTGTTGACTAAAAATCCTTACTTCATTTTTTTCAGCGGCGAGTCGTTGTAGGTATTTTATACTGCCATCAGTGGAGCCATCATCGATAATAATGATCTCGAACTGAACATTTTTTTGCTGATAAATGCTGTTAATACAAGTATCTAAATACTGTAAGCAGTTGTAGTTTGGAATGATAATACTGACTTGGCTGTTCATAATATGCTCCAAAAGCATTTCTTCACGTAATAAAGGATACGCAATTTAGACGCCAGCTTTAAATCTGTATTTTCTGTTAAATTACTAAGTCTTTTCTCTTTGTGCGTTGCATTTTGCAAATGCTAAGCATGTTTTTATCTCATTTCGGGAATTTAGTGGCTTTTTTGTCGGGTATGGAACTTGCCATAGCTCTTATAACCGTTTTTGTAGGAGCGTTTTTTTATGAAGCACATTGCTATATTAGTCCCAAGCTTTCCGATTGCATCAGAAACCTTTGTTGTAACAGAAATAAAAGCGCTGTTAAACGCAGGGCACAAGGTGACGGTGTTAACCTTCGAAAAAACCAGTGTGTTGATTAACTTAACCAGCGCTATTGAAGTGAAAAAAATCACTAAACCAGCGCTTATATCAATATTGCCTTCAATGCTAAATATTTATAAGTTAGCAAAAGCAGCTCACACTGCAGCTCAATTTACATCAATTTCAACTCAATCATTACTTGCGTACGGTTATCAAATTGCACGTTATATACAAGCAGCAAAGATTGATCATCTACATTGCCATTTTATGCATGGGCCACTTGCTTATGGAATTGTCGCAGCGAAACTTGCTGATATAACAGTATCATCAATTGGCCACGGACATGATGTTTATGTAAACAGTGCTGATCTAAAACCTAAACTCGCATTTTGTGATTTTTCGATAGCTGTCTGTGAAGAAATGGCTATGCAATTTAAGCGCTTTTCTGACAGTAACGTTAAGTTACTGCATTGTGGTATCGATACCAGTCAATTTAATCATAGCCCCACATCACTTAATGAGTCCGTCCGGCTAATTTTTATAGGGCGGTTAGTCGAAAAAAAAGGTTTGCAGTTTTTATTACCTGCTTTGAGGCAAATTCCGAAAGAGCTTGGGATCACTGTTGATATTGTTGGTGATGGCCCTATGTTGAACGATTTAACCTTTATGGCTGAAGAGTTAGGAATAAGAAAGTCTGTCCGGTTTTTAGGTGAAAAACCACATGATTGGGTCAGCGAAAACCTAATTTACTATTCAGCTCTTATCGCACCATTTTGTATTGCAGAAAACGGTGATAGGGATACAGGCCCGTTAGTGTTAAAAGAAGCTATGGCCTCTGGTTTACCTGTACTCACCACCACCTTAATGGGGGCAAACGAAATTGTCACACCCCAAGTTGGAATGAAATGCATGCCTGGGAGCATTTCTGCTATTAGCAAAATGCTATTTAAATTCCAGCAACTCTCTCCTTATCAGCGTTATATGCTAGGTCAAAATGCTAAACAGCATGTAAATCTAAACTATAACGCAATAAAACAGGCAGAACGGTTATCACAATGGGTTGAATCTTTATAAGGAACGACCATGAGTAACTTAAAGCAAATAGGCTACTTTGCATGTGCAATCTTTGCGGTAAAAGGAATGGGTTTTATACTTTTACCCATTACAACTCGCCTTTTAGAACAACAAGAGTTTGGTCAATTAAACTTTCTAGTAACACTGTCTGCATTATGTTCTCTGGTCGTTTCATTAGGGTTACCTGAGTTATTGCTAAAACAACAATATGATTCTTTTAAAGAAAAAATGGCATTGTTTCGTGACGCTTTAATCTTAATTCTATTGTTCTGTCTAATGTTCATTCTTTTTGGATTTGTTTTTTCAGAAGATATCATCAAAGCACTACCCGCCAATATCAAGCTGATAGATCTCAAGTTATTAATAATAAATCTTGCGCTAGCAGCCATATTAAGTATTCCTTATACCTATTATCGACTATTTGATCATGCGCAAAAGTATTGTTTTTACAGCGTTTCTCATGCACTGATTCAAACGTGTTTAACAATTACTTTATTAGTGCTTGGCTATAATATCACCGGCGTGATGGTTTCAGGAGTTGTGTGCACCCTAATTATTTTAGCTTTCACTGTTCATGATATTGCTGATGCAATAAAAGTTAGCTACGCAGAGTTTAGTTGGCGAATCAAAAAATCTCAGGGTGTGTTTTTACTTTCTATAATTTCATCGGGGTTGTTTGTTTATGCAGGTAATGGTGCAGAAAATTGGTTCATTGTTGCTTACTTCGATGAAAAATTGTTAGCTAATTATTATGTTGCGGCTCAGTTTGCAATTATAACCTCATTCACCTTTGAGCCAATTAGACTATGGTGGTTTGCTAAACGCTTTAACCTTATCAAAACAAACAAATTACAGTATCAACAGTATGCTATTTTGTCTCTTAATACGGGTCTTGTATTGTGCGTTATAATGGCCATTGTTGCGCCTTTACTACTTAATTTTGTATTACCAACTCACTATCATGGGCATGACGAATGGCTCGTGTTGCTAATATTAGTTGTTGCTATCAGACATCACAGTGACATTTTAAATATTGGTTGTTACATGCATAAAAATGGTGTGTATGTATCTGTTGTTAATTTGCTAACTGCATGTTTAGGGTTAACTTTACTGTATTTCTTGGTGCCACGTTTTGCAGTTGAAGGCGTAATAGCCGCTTTAGCTATCATGCAAAGCTTTAAATTAGTGTATTTTTACATTTTGAGTCAACATCTTGAGCCTTTGCAGCTAGATTTTTTTGCTGTTATCCCAAGTTGGCTTGCATTAGTATCAATAACCTTTGTAACACTGCAATTTGAAAGTTCACTAACAGCTAAAGGGCTTATTCTTGTCTTTTACATTACCGGATTAGCCTTCCAATATAAGTCACTATTTTTACCTGCCATTAAAAAGCTAGTTAAGGGGCATGATTATGCTCAATTACTATAAACAAAACACGCTTTTAATTAATGGCATTTTAATTACTTTTGCTGTAGCAGTGACATACGCAATGGTAGGGCCAATTGCTGTATTTGCTTTGTTGCTTCTGCCATTCGCAGCCTTCACTGCGGTAAAAGTCAGTGTTGCATTTATTATATTATTCATCCTGTTTAGTTACTTTAGACTCCATGAGGCATTTCCAATATTAATGCCTTTTAAAATACCAAAGCTGCTAGCACTTGCATCGTTGCTTGGTATTGTTTGGCATCTTTTCATTTCTCAAAAACTTAAGCCTCACTGGCAAACAAGTCACCTTGTGTTCTTTTTATGGTTTGTCTGGCTAACCGTGTGTGTATTCAGTGCGTCTAATCGTGGACTTGCGATGGAATACTGGAGTGGCGTTTTAACTAAAGTGCTCATAATGGTCTTTGCTATTTCTTGGTGGATGACATCACTTAAGCATTTTAATGCAGTCAGAATTGGCATCATGATTTCTGGTGCGGCCATAGCCTTAGTGGCACTGAGTAACAAAATGAATGGGATTGGTTTAGTTGAAGGGACACGCGTGACAATCTCACGTGAACTGCGCTCGCAATTAGGCGATCCCAATGACTTGTCATTGGTAATGATGTTCCCTGTGTCGTTTTTAGCAGCAGAAGTGTTTGATACAAGTGCGCATAAAGTCAGACGAATAATTGCATTAATTTGCTTAGTGATTGCTATTAGCGGCGTTATTGCGACTCAAAGTCGAGGCGGACTACTCGGTATTGCAGCAGTGATTAGCTTCTTTATTTATCAAAAAGTTAAGAACCCCGTAGTTGTAGCTTGTATTGGCGCTGTTGGAATGCTTGCTATGGTGGCGTTTGCTGGTATTGCTGATAGGCAAAGCGGTGGTTCACATGAAGGCGGAGTTGATGAATCTGCTATGGGCCGTATCTATGCATGGCAAGCAGCGATCAATATGGCGATTCATAACCCACTAACGGGGGTTGGCGTTAATAATTTTGTTGTTAATTACTATTTTTACAGCCCCCATTGGGATGGCAAGAATCATGCGGTACACAGTACATGGTTTCAAGTTTTAGGTGAAACAGGCATTGTTGGCATATGCATTTTCATATTAGTGATTGCCTGTATTTACCGCAGTTTAAACCGAGTATTTTTGATAAATACGCAGTTAAATGATGAAAAAATAGCGGTAAATGCGAAAGCGTTAAAAGGCGGATTAATTGGCTTTATGGTGTCTGGAACCTTTTTAACTCAAGCATTTACATGGCCTATTTATATAATCCTTGCTTTAACAATTGCCTTAGAAAAGCTGGTAATGGATAGACAACGGGAGAACGCACATGAGTGAACAACTTAAACATTGGTTAAAATCAAGTGACAGCCCATTTGCAAAATCACTTTTTCAATTTGCAAAAGCTATTCGCAATCCGCAAATTTGGGTTATCCCTGGTGTACATTCTTTGCTGTTTAAGCTGCATTTACTTATTAGCACAACGGTTAGCGAGATGGCACGTATCTTTTATTACACACCGTTATTTAAAAGCCAAATTAAAGGCACTAAAGCTAATTTATATCTTTATTCAGGAATGCCACAAATATTAGGCAAACTCGAAATTAGTTGTAAAGATAATACGCGCATTAGTGGTATTACAACATTTTGTGGGCGGAGTCAGGGCGAATTTACACCTAAGCTTATAATTGGCAGTAATGTTGATATTGGCTGGCAAAACGCATTTTCAGTGGGGCGTAATATCATTCTAGAGGACGATGTGCGTCTTGCTGGTAGGGTGTTTCTAGCAGGGTTTCCTGGTCACCCATTAAATTCAGAAAGACGTGCAAAGGGTGAGCCTGATGATGAGTGCCAAGTAGGCGATATCATCATTAAACAAGGCGCTTGGATTGGTACTGGTGCAACTGTACTTGCAGGAGTAACAATCGGTGAAGGGGCTATTGTTGCAGCAAGCGCTGTCGTAACTAAAGATGTACCTGCAAACACCATCGTTGCCGGTAATCCAGCAAAAGTTGTTAAACAGCTTAAGGATTCGCTATGAAATTTATTGTATTCGGCGAAGACTGGCAAAGTCACCCAAGTAGTACACAGCATCTATTCAAACAACTAGCAAAACAGCATCAGGTTATTTGGATTAACTCGATTGGGATGCGCAAACCAACATTTCGCTTGATTGATTTAAAACGAGTTTTTAATAAATTAAAAAGCCTTTTTTTATCAAAGCGCTCAAGCCCAAATGCTAAAACAACTGATCATAGCCTCAATTTAGATTTAACAGCGCACACATTAGCCGTTTTACCTTGGCACGATAACCTTATTGTAAGGTTATATAATAAGTGGATTTTTAATAAAAAAGGTTTGATAGGTGATGAGCCAATTGTCTATTGGTTAAGTGTGCCAACAGCAATTAGTTTAATCTCTCCAAGAGAGCAAGATAAAGTAATTTACTATTGTGGTGATGACTTCTCAGCACTGGCTGGTGTTGATCATAAAATGGTTGCGCCATTTGAAAGAGAACTTATCAAAAAAGCAGATTCTATCTATGTTGTTAGCGAGCGACTTGCCAACAAAATGCCAAAATCCAAAGTGAAAATGCTTTCTCATGGGGTTGATTTAGCACTTTTTACTACGCAAACAGCAAAAGCCAGAGAACTTGAGCAAATAAGCAAACCAATTATTGGTTTTTATGGCTCCTTAAATGCTTGGCTTGATAAAGCCTTGTTGTTGACTATTGCTAAAGAGAGGCCTGAGTATCAATTAGTGTTAATAGGGCACCTCATAGAAGATTTCTCTGAGCTACTCAAGTTGGACAATGTAACCCATATAAAGGCTGTAGAGCATCATCGCTTAGCTTCATTTTCACAGCATTGGCAAGTATCAATCTTACCGTTTGTTGATAATGAGCAGATAAGATCTTGTGATCCACTCAAGTTAAAAGAATACATAGCCACAGGTACACCAATCGTCACAACACGCTTTGCTGCTGTTAATCCTTATCGTGAGACCATCTTAATAGCAGACACCCATCAAGGTTTTATCGATCGAATTGACTATGCAGTTAGCTTAAGTAAATCACAAAACTTAAACTGGCGAACTAATCAATCTCAGCAAGCTAATAATCATAGTTGGCAAGCAAAAGCCACGTTAGTTTGTAAACAACTAAGATTTTGCTGATTTAATCGTAAAACCTAAAAGCTGCATCTTGTATAGCTACAACATGCAGCTTTTTGCATTTTGGCTCGAGACCTGCAACTTACTAATTAAATGAATGTATCAGGGTTATTTATTTTCAATTTGCAATCAATAACCCAAACATTTTGCAAAATGCAAAGCAATAGGTAAATCATGTTAGTAAAAGAGCAAATCAAACGGTTACTATATTTAGGGCTTTATGCGCTATACACGCGTATTAAGCTTTTTATAATCCCGTTTTGTATTGTGCCACTCGTCGTGATTGTGCTTGCTTTATTTGCACAAAAACAATACAGCAATCATGCAACTATTTTAATCGAAGAATCTGCACTACTTAACCCATATTTAGATGACTTATCTTTCTCATTTCAATTATCAGATCGTATTGCAGCGTTACGCACCTTAGTTATCAGTCGCAAAGTACTTATCTCTGTAGCGAAAGAAACACAATTAATCCCTGAAAATGCCAGCAATAAACAGGTTGAAGAAATACATCAACAGTTGTCTAAGGCTTTATCTTTATCTTTGATTGGTGATGAGCTGGTCCGCATCAACTTTATTTGGCATAACCAAGCACAAATGAAACCCGTGCTTGAAAAGGTCGTTGAAAAATTTATAGAGCGTTTACTTGCTCCAACTAAAGCTTCTCTGGATACGTCTGAGCAATTTTTCTACATACAACTTGATAGTCTACGTGAAGAATTAGAGGCTTCAGAAGAAGCACTAGCAGAATTTAAAAGTCAAAACAGTAATACTTTACCAGCCGTGCTTCATAGTAACCGGCAAACATTTGATACCTTACTAAGTGAAAAACAACAAAAAATGATTGCTCTATCTGGTGCAAAAGCAAAGCTTAACGCACTGGTAAGTAAAGTAGGGCAAGCAAATCCTATTTTAGGAAACTTAGAAGAAAAAATAATCCGAACAGAATCAGAGCTCAGTTTGCTGCGCACTCGCTATACCGATAAGCACAGCAAAATCATCGAGAAAAAACGTACCCTCGTTAATTTAAAAAGCCGTCAACAAGCATTACTAGAGAAAAGCGAACAGTTAAGTACAACAAATATCGATCAGCTTTGGCAGTTAGTGAACACCTTACCTTCTCAAGATAACAAAGAATCAAGTGTATTGGTTTCTCAACTGTTAGCACTTGAAGAGGCACGCAACAACTTACTACAGCAAGAGCAAGAGTTTGCCATGTTAGAAGAGCAAGTGAAGCTAGTGAGCGATCGTTTATTAGTGACCAGTGATGTTGAAAAGCAATTACGTAAACTCGAGCGTGACTATGAAGTAAAACAATCACTATACAAAGATATGCTCAGTCGTTACGAAATGGCCAAAGTGACCGGCAAGCTTGTTAAATATGAAGGCCCTGACAAAGTTAAGACAATTGAACGCGCATATAGCCCAACGCAACCAATAAATACCTCAATTATAATGACTGCAATAGTTGGACTTATCTTAGGGATATTTACAGGTGGTGCAAGTGTGTTTGTTGCAGCCCTTTGTGATAGCCATTTAAAAGACACGCAAACCATTGAAAAGTTAACTAACACTGAGGTGGTAACAATACTTCCTATCGTCAATAACGGGGAAATAACCGGCATTATTGAAGGAGAAAAATCATGAATGTTATGCATTTAGTTCAACACTTACAGGTAGGTGGCTTAGAAAAAATGGCAATAACGCTGCTTCAAAATAGTCAATTTAAGCATTCAAGTATTATTGTTTCGCTTGAGGGGGATAGAAATACTGCATTTGAACAGTGGCCTGAGCTTCAGCCTTTCAGTCATCGCGTCATTTGTTTAGATAAAAAGCCAGGGATCAGTTTATCTGTTATAGCTAAAATCAAAAGTCTAATCAAAGAGCATGATATCGACATAATACATAGCCACCACATTGGGCCACTGATTTATGCGGGTATAGCAAGTTCGTTATCGCAAGGTTCAGTACGGCATATTTCAACAATACATGACGCATGGTACCTTACTAATACAAAGCAACGCACTTTTACAAAGTTATTAGATTCGCTAACTAATATATATTGGGTTGCTGACGCACGCATTGTTGCAGACGAATTTAGAGCCAAAACTGCGATTATCCCCGAGCGCACTATTTTAAATGGCATAGATTGCGAAAACTTTATGGCTATTGATGCTAAAGCAGCTCGTGAACAATTCAACTTACCAAATAATGTTAGGTTAATCGGCTGCGCAGCAAGACTTATAGAAGGGAAGGGTCATAAAGATATGATTCATTCACTTCGCTACTTACCCGATGATTTTCATATGGTATTTGCAGGAGATGGAGACCAAAAAGAGTATTTATTAAATTTGGTAAGAAGCTTGCAGTTAACTTCGCGGGTTCATTTTTTGGGAAATGTACATGATATGCGTGCATTTTATTCAAGTATTGATGTGATGTGTTTGTACTCTCAACGCGAAGGCCTTCCACTTTCAATAATTGAAGCAATGGCATGTGGTATTCCAATTGTGGCCAGTGATGTGGGAGGCATCCATGAAGTCGTTACTCCAGAGCAAGGTGAACTTGTCAGTGTTAATGAATTTAATCAACTTGCTCCTGCAATTCAAAGAGCCTGTACTTTACCGCGGGGACTCTGTATCCGTCACCATGCTATTAAGGTTGCTGATGCACGAACAATGAGCAGTAAATACGATAATTTATACTCAGCACTGCTGATGTAGGAGGTTAGTATGACATTTGTTACGCTTCTATTTATTACCTTGGTGTGTGTTGTTATATATCACCATATTGGTTACCCAATTTTGTTAAAACTGATTGCCTCAAGAAAGTTAAAACCAACTACACAGCAAGAGTGTGCTGATAAGTATCAACCAAAAATTGCGATTTTAATGTGCGCTTACAATGAACAGCAGCACATTGCTGAGAAGCTCCATAACCTAGCCTCATTAATTTATGATAACAGTCGCTATTCAATCCATGTTTATTTTGATGGCTGTACAGACAACACGATAGAACAGGCAATGCAAGCTCAACAAGTGCTTCATAGCCAAGGAGTACAGTGCTTTTTTCATATTCGCGATGAGAATATGGGGAAAGTACAAGGCTTAAATACCCTGATGGGCATTGCAAAATATCAAAACGATATTCTACTTTTTACCGATGTCAGTGCCTTATTAAGCATTGATGTGCTCGATAAAGTTGTAGAGCATTTTGTTAATCCCTCTATCAGTATTTTAACCGGTGTGTACACATTGGATGACGATGCACCTGAGTCACAAAAGGTTTATTGGCATTACCAAAATCAAATTAAGAAATCAGAATCGAACCTTGGTGCTGTTATTGGTGTCCCTGGTGCTATGTTTGCTATGCGCTCAAGCGATACGTTTGAACTTGAACAAAACACCATAAATGACGATTTTGTTTTATCGATGAAAGTATTGGGCAAAGGGGGCAAGGCGGTACTTGACGAAGACGTTGTGATATACGAACGTGATTGCGATTCACAAAGCGATGATTACACCCGTCGCGTACGTTTAGGCGCCGGAAATTGGCAACAAATTAAAGCCTTAATGATTTTGTTAAATCCTCGTTTAGGTTGGACTTTTCTTAATTATTTTTCTCATAAAGTTCTGCGTGGTGTAATGCCTATTATTTTAGCCTTTATCTATGCCAGCATTATTTTTGAGGCATTTATTGCACACACATTGTGGGCACAAGCTCTTGCAACAGCTATAGCGTCTTTTCACATTACACATATAGTCAAAGCAACTTGCCAAATTACAACACCTATACCTCTGATTGATAAGATCAACTATATATTAAATAGCTACTTCTTAGCATTGTGGGGAATCATTCGCTACGAACTTGGCTACTTTAACAAACCTTGGAAACGGGTTAGGTCAATTCGTAAGGCCTCAACCAAAACGCTAGTTAAAATAATAAAACGCACAATTGATATTGTTGGCGCGCTAGCACTTCTCACGCTTGTATGGCCAATCTGCTTAATAACTGCTGTTGTAATTAAACTTACCTCAAAAGGCCCAGTGATATTTAAACAGTTGAGAGTGGGCGAAAGCTCAGATGAATTTGTGTCGCTTTTTTACGTTTATAAATTTCGCTCTATGGTTGTTGATGCTGAGTCACACTCAGGTGCTGTTTGGGCAAGTAAAGATGATCCAAGAATAACAGCGGTTGGCCGTTTTATGCGTAAAACCCGTATCGACGAGCTTCCGCAACTTTTTAATGTTCTTAAAGGAGAGATGTCTTTAATAGGCCCTCGACCTGAACGCCCAGTTTTCTATGGCAAACTGGAAAAAGATATTCCCTATTTTTGTCAACGTACTTACGGGGTGAAACCGGGTATCTCAGGTCTTGCACAAGTAATGAACGGATACGACGAAACAATAGAAGACGCCAGAAGTAAGATAGGTTGGGATTACGCTTATTCATTGAGTATGTCTTCTCCTGTCGCATGGGCAAAATTAGAATTATCAATTATCCTGCGAACCTTACTTGTTGTTTTCACTGGTAAAGGACAATAACAGGTTCTGCAAATTACGTTGCATAATGCAATTTTTGCTATCAAAAATGTTTGCATTATGCATCAACCAGTCTTTATTGATATATAAATCAATGTGTTATAAACTGGCACTGTAGTTGTACTGTTAACTATGACTAACCAAATACAAAGGTAGAAGATCATGGCTAACAACACAAAAGTATCTGCAGACAGTAAATACATCACACTCCCAAATGATTTTTCGGGCCTTGCAGTAGACGGCTTTAAAGATCAATTCGAAGAAGTAGCACAAGGTAAACAAACCAACGTTGTACTCGATTTTAGTGAAACAACTTTTATCGACTCATCTGGTATAGGTGCGATGGTCTTTTTATATAAACGCATTGAGAAAAAAGGCCAAAAGTTGTCATTACTTAATGTCTCTGGTCAGCCTCATAAGTTAATGTGTCTGTTAAGAGTAGACAAAACAATCCCTTTCATTGAACAAAATGATATAGCTTGAGGTGAGTTATGAAGCACACACTCTTTATCATAATTTTTTTGCTCGCGTTAGGTGGATGTGCTTCTTGGCCTGATGAAGGGCAAGGCGGCTGGGCTGAAAAATATCAGAACTACCCGTTAACCGATGAGCAAAACGAGCTTATTTACGATACACAGGAAACCATTGTACTTAGTGAGTTTGAACATCACGTACTCAAACTTGATTTACTAAAAGCGCAAGGTATTCAACAATGTATGCCTGCTCAATTATTAAAAGCACAGATATATGAAAACCGCATTCGTCGCCTCATTGCGGCTAAAATGTGGTCTGATGCAGAGCATAATTTACTCGTTCATTACCACGGATTAAATCAACTAACTAAACACTTCGAGACGGTTAATGCTTTGACTAAATGCGGTGCAGTAACAAAAGCAGAAGAGCCTATGAGTGTTTCTCTTAAAGAACAGTTCACAGAGCTTTTGAATAGCGATAATCAATTTTCGTTAAACGACTTTCAGGTAACGCCGAAGTATCTTTCACGCTTAGCACAAGCTGCTGATCTAATTAAACAAGTGAAAAATGTTGAGTTATTGCTTGTCGGTCATGCTGATATTAGTGGTCAGCACATAACAAATTATGAACTGGCTTTTAAACGCGCCGAAACAGTGAAACATTGGCTGGGTGTTTATGGTGTAAACCCTGCAACTATGACCACCTTAACGCAAGGAAGTTTATCGCCTTACAGCGAACAACCTGATTCAAGTTTTAAGCGCCATTCAGATAGACGTGTGAACGCGATTATTATCGACAAGGGTGACGAAAAAGCAAATGAGCAACATCCTGCATTATCTAGTTGGACGAAAATCTTAAACGGGCCTAAGGAGTAATACCATGAAACAATTACTTTTATTACTTTGTTTAATTTTTCTTGCAACCACAGTGGCTGCTGAAGAAATAAAAGTGGGCAATAAGCTTTTCGTCTATTTACCTGGTGAAGCTGATTTTTCTCAACCATTTGAGGTAGATAAAGATGGCTCTATCACACTGCCTGAGCTGGGTCGTTTTAATGTGGCAGGCTTAGAACTTAAAGAAATTGAAGCACAGCTCAAAAAATCACTCAGTGAAGTCTTTGTTGCAATGGATGATTTTTATGTAGAAATACATTCGCGCGATATCTTTATTAATGTAATGGGTTATGTGAATGAACCTTCACAAGTTAGTATTCCAAACGACGGTAACATTCAAATGGTAATAGCCAGAGCTGGGGGCTTAAAACCCGGCGCCCAACTAGACCGCTTACAAATCCGCCGTGTAAATGAAGTTATAGAGTTCAACTATAAAGCGTATCTAGACTCAGGCAACATAGATTTACTACCCAGCTTACAAAGTGCTGATACTGTATTTGTGCCTGTTTCTCCACTACTAGGCAATGTACAAATTGATTTTGATGCTCAAACATTAAGTGCTTCTGGCGATGCGAGCGATAACAGTGCGATTACTTTATTGGGTGAAGTGCACAACCCGGGTAGTTTCTCTTTTAAAGAAAATATGAGTGTGCTAGATGCATTAATGCGTGCAGAAGGCGTAACTCGCTATGCTGATGTAACTAAAATTCGCGTCATTGTTGATAAAACCCCAGTGGTATTTGATCTAAAAGCATACTTAGATAAACCAAGCAACGATACCATGCCAGAGCTCAAAGCGGGCTCTACTATCTATGTACCAATTATGGTCGATGATGTGAATACCACATCAAGAACCGTGTACATCATGGGAGAGGTGCAAAAGCCTGGTGCCTATGAAGCCGCAGAAAATACAAGCTTTTTAGATATTCTTGCTAATGCTGGAGGGCCAACACGCTTTGCAGAAACACGCCAGATAAAAATTCTTACTCCCGCAGGTGAAAGCATCTTATTTGATTTACAAGGCTACAGTGAAGGCCTTATCACGGCAAAAGTACCTAACTTAAATCCGGGTGATGTAATTTTTGTACCAGAGAAAACCGATCAAAATGAGAAAAGCTGGTTAAAGGTTCCACCCAAGCGAGCAATTAAAATCATTGGTGCGATCATGTCACCAGGACGCTATGAGTGGAGTCAAGAAATGGATTTTACAGATTTACTCGCCCATGCCGGCGGCCCAACAAAAGGGGCCAATATAAACGACATTAAAATTGTTAGAAATGGCGAAGTGACAAAACGCTTTGATTTAGAGCAATACACAATTAGTGGCGCTAAAAAGCATGCGTTACCGAGTTTACAAGCGGGTGATACCATTATAGTTGAAGAGTTACCTGTTGATCCTTCAGACAACAAATCACAATGGATCCGTCAAGAGTCTGGAAAATCAATTTATATTATGGGGCAGGTTGGTTCACCGGGTCGATATGCTTTTAATACCAACATGCATTTTATTGATATTTTGGCTGCAGCTGATGGCCCGACCGATAATGCAGACCTACGTAATATTCGTATTACTCACCGTAATGGTAATACGGCTAAAGTTAGCAGGTTAAACCTTGCAATGTATTTTGAAACCGGCGATGAAACATTATTTCCCCATGTGTTACCTGGCGACACCATTTATATCCCAGAAAAAAACAAAGACTGGTTACGGACACCTAAAGAGCAAGTTGTTCGAATCATGGGCGCAGTTGAAAAACCAGGACGCTATAGCTTTGACGATACCATGACAGTACTTGATGTTTTAGCAGAGGCAGGCGGTCCATCAAGTTCAGCACTCATCGACAAAATCGTGGTTGTAAACCACTCTTGCTGCAAAGAGCAATCAAGAGTATTTGATTTAGAAGAGTTTGTGAAAAACCCTAACTCAGCCTACATACCGGTTCTACGAGCGGGCGATACACTTTATGTCCCTGATAAAGGGCAAGACTTAATGAGTCAATTTAAATCAAACTTCTTAGATTTTATTACTGTGCTAGCTTTAGTGGTGGGCTTATGAAATTAATTCCTGCGCAATACCAAGAACTAGAAGCTGTGTGTAACGAAATAGATAATGCTAAAGCACGTTGCATTTGTTTTATTTCTTTAACAGGCAACGAAGGGTCAACGTCATTGTGTGCAAGTGTCGCTAGACGTTTAAGTTTACAAAGTTCAAGAGTACTTATTATCGACTTGAACCCTTTAAACCCTTTTAAATTGAATGCGCAAACAAAAGCAGAGTCATGGTGTTTTAGTGATATATCTTGTCAGCTTAATATTATTAATACTGATTATGTTGATTTATTAACCATGCAGCACCTAAAAGAGCTGGAATCAGTAAAAAATAAAACAGTACTCAATGATGCCATTGAACGAATAAAGCAAGAGTACGATTTTATTTTTTTAGATATGAGCCCGGCCTTGAAACGTAACCGAGGTAATGTGCCGCTGCATGCATTAAGTCTGTGTACTGAATTAACCTTTTTGACAGTATCACTTGGTTACAACAATGAAGAGGCGCTGTGTCACGGGGTCGCAAATTTAAACAATGCGGGGATAAAAAATATAAAAATTGTTGTTGCTCAACATCAGTTTGCACCGCTTGGTAGTCGTATTTTAAATACACTCAATAAATATCAACAAAAGTGGCCAACACTCACTAATTTTTTAATTGATAAAGTGATCAAACAACGTTGGTTATTTGTTCCTTACTGAGGCCTTGTATGGATTGTTTATATCAAAAATCATTTCAATTAGATTGGCCTATAGTTAGTGAGATCCGCCATATTCTAAAACATGTATTAACAGCTATAAGTGTTAAAAATCAAGATATTGATGCTGCCGGCTTGGTCGCTACTGAGTACCTAACAAACTTGTTACGTCATAGCGAGGAAAGTGATAAAAAGCTGCAGTTTTCAATGTATAAATTACCTAAAAATAAATTGCTTATAGAGTTCACTGATGCAATGCCAAGCTATAAT
Source organism: Pseudoalteromonas thalassia (assembly GCF_049257215.1). Taxonomy (NCBI): domain Bacteria; kingdom Pseudomonadati; phylum Pseudomonadota; class Gammaproteobacteria; order Alteromonadales; family Pseudoalteromonadaceae; genus Pseudoalteromonas; species Pseudoalteromonas thalassia. The sequence goes on along the minus strand of NZ_JBMMUE010000015.1, from coordinate 31,823 downwards.
TTGTTTGAGAATCATAGCTCTGATTGGCATCTAGAAAGTGGTGAGTTAGTAGAAGGTGGTATGGGTGTAGCACTTATTAAGCATTACTTCCCAAATGCTAAGTACACATCAGAGAAGCATAAAAATACCTTTTCATTTCATTTATCAAACATTGATAAACGACCAACACTTATTTATATCGATGATGACAAATCTCAGTTAGCTTTGCTAAATGCTTATCTTTGCAATCACTTTCAGGTAATTTGCTGTGAAGATATAGAGTCAGGTTGGCAAGAGCTACTTACATCGGGCGCAACGGTTTTGTTGCTTGACCATAAACTAAAAAATGGCACAAGTGAGCCATTATTAAAAAAATTAAATCAGTCAAATATAAAAACAAATTTATCAGTAGTCATGCTAACCGGAGATGATAGTGATGAACTTATTAAACGGATAAATTTATTAGGGGTTGATGACTACTTAGTAAAACCCGTAACAAAAACTAGATTACTACAAAGTATTGAACGAATTGTTCATCGATTCTCTGCGTTAAAATATTTAATTAACGAAGAGCGCATGCAAACACAGCGTAGTTTAACAGATCATACCGCCTATAATTTTGGCTCGATTATTTCACAAAATGGTGGCGATTTCTGTTTATATCCCCACCAGCCACAAAAGCCAGTTATCTTAGGAGATATGATGGGGCATGGCATTACAGCTTTAAAAGAAAGCTTCGCCATCAAAGGTTTTTTGAGTGGCTGTTTGGCCACAGAGATCCCCTTACAAAATGTTCTTAGCACCTTAAACACAGCACTCTGTGAACAACGACTGTGTAAATCGAGTTTAGTGACCTTATTAATAACATTTATAGAAAACAACACATTCCATTGGTTCAATGCCGGTCATCCTGCTCCTTGTGTTATTACTAAAAAAGGGCAGTTAATACAGTTAACTGGAACAGACCCTTTACTTGGTTTAAGTGATGAGCATCACTACTCACATTACCAATATGACCTGAGTGATGTTGAGCATATTTTACTATTTACTGATGGCTGGTTAGACAACCAACATTTTAATGAGGTGGGTCAACACATAGCAAATTTAACGGCCGAAGATCTTCACAGTGAACAATTTGCATATAAGCTTTGGAAATCAAGCCAAGTTAAACTATCAGACGAAGTTGATGATGCGTCTTTAATTGTCATCAATAAACACTAAATATAGAGTTTACAAAGTCACCAATTAAGCACTAAGCTACTAGTAAGGAACTGTAAAATAATCACTTTATCTCAGCATAAAAACTATAAAAAGGAAGCCAGTAATGCCACCTAAAATACTCATTGTTGAAGATACTGAGTCACTCGCCTTGATGTATCAGTCTTATCTGATTCCAACGGGAGTGAAAACACGCATCGCTTATAACGGTGAGCAAGCAATGTGTGCATTACAAGAATTCGAGCCTGACTTAATAATTTTAGATGTCATGCTACCCGATATAAATGGCTTGGATATTTTATCTTCGTTAGACCCAGACACCGCACCACAAGTTATTGTTCTTACAGGTCATGGCACCAAAGAAATGGCCATTAAAGCCATTAAACTCGGCGCGAGTGACTTTTTAGAAAAACCAATAGAAGCCGATCGTTTTAGGATCACCGTAAATAACGCGCTTAAATTAAAAGACTTAAAGCAAACGGTAAAAAGTTATCAAACTACATACGAAAATGGTAAATATTTTGATTTGATTGGTAGCTCAAGCGTGATGCAGTCAGTTTATCAAATCATAAAATCTGCATCGGCAAGTAAAGCAACCGTGTTCATCACCGGTGAAAGTGGCACTGGTAAAGAGTTGTGTGCACGTGCTGTGCATTTAGCATCACCTCGAGCTAATAAGCCTTTTGTTGCTCTAAACTGTGCAGCTATTCCTAAAGACTTAATTGAAAGCGAAATATTCGGACACTTAAAAGGCGCTTTTACAGGTGCTATAGCAAATCGAGAAGGAGCTGCAGGTCAAGCTGATGGCGGCACGTTATTTCTTGATGAACTTTGTGAGATGGATATCAACTTACAAAGCAAACTACTGCGTTTTATTCAAACGGGATGTTATCAACAAGTAGGCAGTGAAAAAGAAGTGAAAGTGGATGTACGCTTCGTTTGCGCTACCAATCGAGACCCGTTACTTGAAGTACAAGAAGGTCGCTTTCGGGAAGATCTTTATTATCGTTTACACGTTATTCCAATAGCCTTACCGCCACTAAAACAACGTGGCAAAGATGTTATAGAAATTGCTGATGCGTTATTTAAAAAAATAAGTAAAGAAGAAAAGCGCCAATATAAAGGGATGTCTGAAGGCGTTAAAAACTTATTTTTAGGCTACAGTTGGCCTGGTAATGTTCGTCAATTAGAGAACACGATTCGTAATATTATGGTGTTACATGATGAATCATATATCGAAGTGGATATGATCCCCTCATTACCTCAATCCTCTAATCAGAATCAATTAGCATCGTTGCATCAAGTACCGCAACCAGAAGTCATTATGACTGCTGTAGATACAGGCTTGCATACTGAACAAGCTACCATGAATGACACTTTGTTGCCGTTCACTCAAGCAGACATTGAACCATTATGGCTTGTTGAAAAACGTTACATTGAACAAGCTATACAAGCATGTGATAACAACATACCTAAAGCAGCTGCTTTATTAGATGTGAGCCCTTCAACTTTATACCGAAAAATTAAAAGCTGGGAAGAGATGCAAGTAAGCTAGTCCGATAAACTCGGTTAAGTTGCTTGAATTGTTGCTCTCCACCAAACCGTTGCCTGACCAAAGTATGCGCATTAGTAAGCATGTAAGTAATTTGGTCAGGGGTTAAATTGATTAAATTATTTAATTGCTTAGATAGCGCTTGCGCAGAGTTGTCTGTCATTAATAGCCCATTGGTTAAGTGGCTCACAATATGAGGTAATTGCCCAACAGGAGAGACAATAACTAATACGCCATGCGACATTGCCTCAAGCACTACCATTGGCAGTCCTTCAGCCCTAGAACAGACCACTAATACATCGAGTTTTTGCCAAATTTCATGTTGCTCGCACATGCCGTGAAAGGATACTGAAGAAAGCTCAAGTTCGTCACGCATAGGTCCATCGCCAAACATATGAAAATTTAAAGAACTAGTGGCAAATTGCTTAGCAACATCTACAAATATATCGGGCGCTTTTTCTATTGAAAGCCGACCAACAAAACCAACATTTAAATTGCTTTTGCATTTAGGTTCTAATGTCGGGTTAGCATCAGGAATAGAAATGAAGTTTTCAAGCACTTCAGCATTGTAAATATCGGCAGCTAATTGATTTGAAACTGCAAAGTTTTTAGAAAAGAAGCTTAAAAGCTTATCAAGCTTGTTATATAAAAAGACTTTACCACGGCCAACTTCTCCAGCATGGTAAGTCGAAATGCAAGGGCGGTTTTGCCAGCGGCATACTAACTTACCCATGATACTTGCCTTGTACCCATGGGTGTGCAGTAACGCTGAACGAGGAAACGATTTTAAAATATCGTTTAAACTTTTTAAGCTTCCGCCAGCAAAACCATAGACGATATTTTCTTGCTCTAAGCGATAGTAAAAATCCCGGTTATTATGATCTTGATAAAATAGGATTGAACTCTTAATATTGTTTCGTTCTAAAAGCTTATTTAAAGAAATTAGGTGACTTTCGATTCCACCTATCAGGCTTGAATCAACAAATAAAATAACACTGTATTTCATATTCACTCCAAGGTGAGACCATGATAGATAATGCTACATTTTCTCAGTTAAAACAGGATGTTGGTGATGACTTAGCTAAACAGCTTTTGCAAGTCTATATCACTGAATCCAGTCAAATTGTTTCAAGCCTAGCTGATCCAAACAAGCAAACTGACATCGAAATCAATGCACATAGCTTAAAAAGCAGTAGCCTGAGCTATGGTGCATTAGCTGTCGGAAAACTTGCCGAACAAATTGAAATGAAAGCTAAAGCAGAACAATTCGATGACCAACTTGTTAGCCTAATCAGTACGTTGCAAGATCAATTTACACAGACCTCAACCCACGCGCAGAGCTTGATCAGCGCGAATTAATTGCTCATGCTCAGTCTCTAAACTGAGCGGCATTTTTAAGATTTCCCCAAACACCGTGCTTAATTGCTCTATATCGTGTTGTTGATTAGCCGATTTCACCACATCATTAAAATGCGAAACAATTTCACTAAGTGCATCTAAAGAAATACTTAAATCGCAAAAACTATAGCCCAGCATGCCTTCAAGCCAGTCAACAGGTTTCATATCGAGCGATTTAATAACACTGGTTTCTTTAGCGATGTTTTCAATAAACACTCTACATGCCGATGTGTTTTGTACGGCTTTGGCAATATCTTCTACTAACATGGCTGGCATAACACTGGTAATCAGACTGCCTGGGCCAATAATAAGCATATCTGCGTTTTCTATTGCTTGAATAACACCTGGTGCGGCATTTACATTTTGAGAGAGGGTGACGTAATCGGGTAATTCAGCCAGAGAATCAATTTCGCATTCGCCAAATACTTTTAAACCAGAAGGTAACACCGCAAGTAAATCGGTAGGTTCATCTGACATGGGTAAAATAGTTTCAGAGTTTCCTAACATTGCGTTAAACCATGCTACTGCTTGAGTCGCAGAGTTTGTTTGCTGCGTTAAACTTAATAATGCTAAATTACCCAAGCTGTGGCCATCGAGTTCACCGCCATTAAAACGGTGGTGAAATACTTGATGAATAAGTGAGTCATTATCTGCAAGCTGTAAACAACAGCGCCGTATGTCACCCAATGCAACAACATCTTGACTATTTCTTAGCTTGCCAGTGCTACCACCATTATCGGTTGTTGCTACAATCGCAGTTAGTTCTGCACAATGAGGTCTAATAGCACTGAGCATATGAGATAAACCATGGCCACCACCAATGCATACTATTTTCATGATTCTTACCCCTTATTCGTTCAATACTACTTAAAAAGCATAGTCTGTACCAAAAGGTTAAGTTTTATAAGGCAATGAAATTTAAATACTTTATTTTCTAGGTTTAGTGTCTACACTAAAAGTGGGGCATTTATTTGCAATATGCGACGCAATATCAACGTGGAAAAGCAATGGCTGAATTAAATTTACAACAGTTACAGAGTGAACTTCGCAAGTTTCACGGTATAAATGACAGTCGAGCGTTGAAAGCGCAGCTTGAACATGTATTAGCTCCGTACTTTACTTTTAACGAACTTTGTTTAATCAATATCGAACATGACAAAGCATCTTTCGAAATGAGAACCACAAAACACCTTGAATTTGATGAACAATTACTAAAGGAAATACTAAAATCCAGTAACGACGAATGGTGTTTTTTTAATACTAACCATGTTTTCCTAAACTCAGAGCCACTTAATGATGCCTTGATATTTAAAGTCACCTTGTCTGAAGAAAGCATGCAATGTTTTGTGTTTTTTTCAGTTAAAGAAAGTGACTATTTTTCTAAAAAAGCATCAACAGCGCTCCATGTGCTATTACAGCAAGTAGCATGGCAGTATTCACAATTAACACGTTTAAATAGGCAAAAATTTCATTCAACATCGTTATTAACTCGCCTTGGAGAGCTGTCAGAATTATTTAGAGACTTTGCCAGTGAATGGTTTTGGCGCACCAATAAAGAAGAGCGGTTTATTAATGTGCTGACCACAGCTAGCCACAGTAATTTATATAAACGTCATTTTTTACATAAAAATTTCGATGCGATCATTACTCAGCAAGAACAAAAACAGCTTAAAAAATGGTCTCACTTTAAACATCTTTTAGCCGAGCATGCTGAGTTTCTTGATTTTGAGTTTGAAGTTAACTCCTCACCATCGGCATGGGTATCATTTAGTGGCAAGCCACAGTTTGATGCGCAGGGTCAGTTTAGAGGGTACCTCGGAATTGCAAAAGATATCACAGTAAACAAAGACCGTGAGCAAGCTTTGCAATTAGCTAAAGAAAAGGCAGAAGAAGCGAATCTTGCTAAATCTAAATTTTTAACCGTGATGTCACATGAAATACGTACCCCTATGAATGCGATAGTCGGAATGTTAGATTTACTTGCTGATTCAAAGCTTAGCGACAAACAAAGCCGCTGGCTTGATTATGCTAATTCAAGTGCCGATTTATTACTTGATTTAATTAGTGACGTACTGGATTTTTCTAAAATTGAAAGTGGCTCATTAGATTTAGACATTAAAGCAACCGACATCAATGCCTTGGTGAAGAATATTGCATCACAGTTTTTAGAGATAACACAAGGCACTAACGTTGTTTTTTCTACACAAATCAAAGACGGCTTACCGGATAAAATAAATATTGATAGTGCGCGAGTAGGGCAAATACTTTTTAATATTCTTGATAATGCTTTTAAGTTTACCAAAGTGGGGACGGTCAATTTTGTAGCAGATTACACTGACCAATACCTACACTTTGAAATATCAGATACCGGGCAGGGAATATCTCCTTCGCATATTGATTCAATTTACGATGCCTTTAAACAACATGACTATGGTGTAAACCGGCAGATTGAAGGGGTTGGTCTTGGCTTAAGCATAACAAAGAGCCTTGTTGATCTAATGAAAGGGGATATTAAAGTTGTTAGTGAACAAAATGTAGGTACTAAGTTTACAATTCAGATCCCCTATACGGTTGTCAGTGCTGATACCAAAGTAGTTGACGACGAAAACACATTAGAGCCTATCGCTATTTTGGTAACTGAAGACAATAAGACCAATCAAGTGTTGATTAAAGCTTTCTTAGAAAAGCTTAATCACCATGTCACATTGGCTGATCATGGCCAACAAGCAATTGAAAAGTTACAACAACAACACTTTGATTTAGTTCTTATGGACATGATGATGCCCGTTATGGATGGTATAACCGCAACAAAATACATTCGTGATGAATTAAAGATGACCTTACCCATAGTAGCGTTAACAGCCAATGCTTCGCATCAAGATAAAGCAATCTGTATAGATGCGGGAATGAACAAAGTATTAACTAAACCGATTCGTTTTCATGATTTAAATAGGGCTTTGAGGGTACTATTTAGTCAGTAACAAAGCCCCGAAGGGCCTTTTACAATACCATAGCTGCAATCCAACCGGCGATCAGCAACGGAATATTAAAATGAATAAATGTCGGTACCACAGAATCCCATATATGGTCATGTTGCCCGTCTGCATTTAAACCAGATGTTGGCCCAAGTGTAGAATCTGATGCGGGGGAGCCTGCATCACCTAATGCCCCTGCAGTGCCAACAAGCGCCGCAGTGGCCATTACTGAAAAGTTTAGTTCTAATGCCAGCGGTACAAATAAGGTGGCAATAATAGGCACCGTCGAAAATGAGCTACCAATGCCCATCGTTATTAGTAACCCAACAAGTAAAATTAATGCAGCAGCAAGTGGTTTATTCCCTTCCATAAGGCCAGCTGCTGAACTAACAAGGGAGGTGACATCACCTGTAGCTTGCATTACAGAAGCAAACCCTTGTGCAGAAATCATAATAAAGCCAATCATCGCCATCATAGCAACGCCTTTACTAAAAACATCACTATTTTGTTCCCACTTAACAACTCCAAATAAACTGAAAATCATTACACCAACTAGTCCACCTAATATCATCGAATTGCTAACACTTTGAGCTATTAACGAGCAAAGCACAGCTGCAATTCCCACAATGAGCACTTTTTTAGGTTGTTCGATAACAACATTTTGAGGTGTTTCAGTAAGCGGGTGTGGAGCATAGTCACGGCGTTTTTTATAACTAATAAACACTGCGATAAACAAACCTACAACCATGCCAAGTGCAGGGATGATCATTGCCATGGGCACCTGGGTATTCACAATTTCTAAACCATTATCGGTTAAGTTTTTATGTAAAATTGAATATAGGTATATTCCACCAAAACCATAGGGCAAAACCATGTACGAGGTTGCCAAACCAAAAGTTAAAATGCACGCAATAGCACGCCTATCTAAGCGCAGTTTGTTGAATATCACCAGCAACGGTGGGATTAATATCGGAATAAAGGCAATATGCACTGGGATTAGGTTCTGCGAAGAGATCGCGCAAAGTAAGATAATAACTAAAATAAAATAACTTAGCGTTGTTTCGCCTTTATGGCTGTGCTCATTCACCTGTTTTAACAGGGTTGAAGCAAGTATTCGGGTCAATCCTGATTTTGAAATAGCCACAGCGAATGCCCCTAACATGGCATAGCTTAATGCTATTTCTGCACCACCAGAGAGCCCGTCATTAAATGCATTCAGTGTTTCTGATAGACCAAGCCCGGCAGTTAGACCAGCAACAATCGCACTCAGTGTCATTGCGACAATAACGTTAATTCGGCAAAGTGTTAGTACCAGCATCAAAATAACGCCAATAATTACTGCATTCATGGTTTTCTCTATTTTGCTGTTTTGATGGAGTTTAACAGAAGTCGTACCTGCTTTTTGCGGTTTTGATTAAAAGCCTGTTGTTGATAACGTACTTCGATGAATATTTGTTCAAATTTAGCTAGTTTGCTGGCAACTGTTGGCTTTGAGCGCTTCATCAAAGCGATATTTTGCAAAGGAGTGTTTGTTTTATCGTAGTGAATTTGTTGTTTTTCAGCCCAGCGATAAAGCTGCATCAGTTCAAAAACAAGTGGTTCAGAACTGCGAGGTAAACGCTTGCTGTATAAAAAGTAACTGGTAAAACAAAGTGCGAGAGTAACCATAATTACCAATGGAGTTAACCAAAATGCATTATTACCAAAAAGCGCTTTAAATAAGTTTTGTTGCGATTGCTCGTCAAAAGTTAAAACCCAATTTGTCCATTTGTAATCAAGCTCTTCTAATTTTATACGAAGCCAATTAATCGCTTTTAAGTGACTCCAGCGCTTTAAGCCAAAGTTTAAATTATCATTAAACCGTTCGCTCAACGCTTGAAACTCTGACAACGAACCGTTGAGACGCTCAGGTGCAACAACTTCAGTTGCATCGAAAACATGCCAACGCTCATCGTAAAATACTTCAACCCATGCATGTGCATCATATTGGTAAATATTAAGGGTTTTGCCTTGTCGCTCCGCACCTAAGTAGCCTGATACAACGCGTGCTGGATAACCTGCGGCACGAAACATAAAAGCTGCTGTACTGGCGTAGTGGCCACAAAACCCACTCTTATTTTCAAACACAAACTGATCAATGGTGTTTTTATTAAGCATAGGAGTAGGAGTTAGGGTATAGCTAAATTGTTGCGTATTAAAATAGCCTAATAGAGCATTAAAATACGATTGTGCGGTAGTATTTTTATTGGCTAAATTATTTGCCAGCTCACGAGTCTTGGGATTACTTTCAACGGGGAGTTGTGTATAAAGTCGCTGCTCAAAAGGAGTTAGGCTATAACTAACTTGCGTACTTTGCACAGCATATTTAATATTTTTATTTAGATTGCCTTTACGTTTTAGTAAACCGTTGTATGTGCTTGCCACATTATTATGACTACTCGTGGCAAACCCTAACGCAAAAAGCCAGTTCGATGATGACGGCTCGGCAATAACATTATATTCAACGTTAGGTTCTTCTATATTGACACTACGATTGTCGTTAAATTGTTGAGACTTCAAAATGTCCGATACTAACCATTGCTGACCGTCAAAGGCATCATGAATTAAACTGCGCCAATAATAGGGCGCTTGTAAGGTCGAGTTCGGCTGCTCTTCAACTCTGAACACAAGGTCATCAGACTCTGCAAGCTTTGCAATTGCAAAAGGGTCAACTTGTTCAGATAAACCTGTTTTTGCAAGCTTTGGCCCCGGAAGTTGCCAAAATGCAGGGAGTTTAGGTAAAAATAAAATTAAAAAAACTGATACTGGTAATGCGAGTAAAACTGTTTTAATACTTTGCTTATTGGCAGCCTTAAAGCTTTTAGGGCTTGATAAATAACCCAGAACCGCAAAGTTAATGATGTAAAGCAAGCTGACAAGCAGGGTTTCTAAAATGCCTTGATAGAACAAATATACCGTGGAAAGGTTAAAAAATACCAGTAAACATACAGTTTGATACTGTTTTACAGCTTTAGCTTGCAACAATTTAAAAGTGCTAGCGAGTAACATCATAGATACAAACAGTTTAACTGTATCGCTAATCCCTACAGTTACAAACAGTGCAATTAAACACAGTGCCGCAAGGATATTTGCCATCAGTGCAGTGAGTTTTTTATAAAACCGGTCTAACACGAGATTAAAAAAACTTAAGCCGACTAATATGAATAAAAACGAACTAGGGATTTCACTAAATAATAAGCCACTGATTGCTATAAATAGGAATGATAAAACGGCATTAATAAGCGATAAATTCACAACTAATGCTCCGCTAAGGCTTTTAAACATGCTGTTTTATGGACATCACCAGACGCTTTTGAAATTTTCTTTTTTGGTAAAGTTAATGAAAAAGCGATTTGTTGTTCTGTAAGTTGATTAACTAAAAAACATAGCTGACTTAAGCGATACTCTGTATTACCACTTAGCATATTAAAATTAAGCGCTAACTCTTGAGTCGTATCACTGGTAAATTCTTTGCTCAACAATTGCTGTGTTTTTGCATAGTGTTTCCATGATACTTTATTCAAAGCTGAGCCTTTAATAAAAGGTGTTAATTGATAAAACTCATCAGAACCTGTTCTAGATTGAGCATTATCACCTGCATCGTTCAGCTCTTCATGTAACTCAATATCTAAGTTTTCTGCTGATTTAGGAGTAGGGTAAACATAGATCACATCACTAGGCTGAATATAACTCCACACAGACACTAAACCAAATGGAAAGTGACTTATTATTTTTGCTTTTTCAAGACCGTAAACACCACGTTTAGTACAGTTAAGTGCTATTTCAATGTTTTTTTTGTCCGAGTTATCCAGCGATATAGTCTCTGACTCTGAGCCAGATATCATTAATTTTATTTGTTGGCTACTAGAGGTTGATTGTAACTGATAGCGAGCATAGGGAGATTTTGGAGCATAACTATTTATAGCAAAAAGATACTTAACAGATAAACCGCGTATATTCTTATAACCAGTGAGAATCGAAAACACCAAAATAACTACCATCAAATAGGCCATCGCCAAGATCAGATTGTTTTGATAATTGATGCCCATCACAAAGTTAAGCAGTGCAATGAGTAAAAACTGCATGCCTAATTTAGAAGGTAATACATAAATGTTTTTATGTTGAAGAGAGATCTCATTAACGTTATGTTTATACTTCAAAAATTTATTGAAAATGGATTGGCCAATTTCAGAAATAATAAAAGCAGGGCGCTTTAACATGCTTATAAGCTTACAGGCACATGATTTAATGCATAGCCACTATCTTGATTGTTCAAACCAAGGCGGTGATCAGTCACACTGCTAAATACAGCTTGAACATCCTCAGGTAACACAAAGTCACGTCCTTCAATATAAGCCCATGATTTCGCTGCACGCGAAATAGCAATACTGGCTCTTGGCGATAAAGGATTAACAAAATGAGAGCTTTGGCGTGTGTAATCAACCAGTTCCAAAATATAATCAACAACCGCGTTACTCAACGTAACTGCAGATATTTCTTTTTGAATAACAGCAAGTTGCTCAGGGGTAATGCGAACTGGTAATTCATCATAATTGCGGTTATTCAAACCTAAAATTAAGCTTTTTTCTGCTTGTTTATCAGGAAAGCCTAAGCTAATACGCATGAAAAAACGATCTAATTGTGACTCAGGTAACGGGTAAGTACCTGATTGATTTACTGGATTTTGTGTTGCGATAACAAAAAATGGAGAAGGCAGGGCATGTTTAACCGAATCAACAGTAACTTGTTTTTCTTCCATGGCTTCAAGTAACGCACTTTGTGTTTTAGGTCCCGCGCGATTTATTTCATCTGCTAACACAACCTGACTAAAAACAGGGCCTTGATGAAAAGAAAACGCATGTTCTTTTGCATCAAAAATATTTGTTCCTAGTATATCTGATGGTAGTAAATCACTGGTGAATTGAATACGTTGGTAAGATAACCCTAAGACTGCCGCAAGTGCATGAGATAATGTGGTTTTTCCCATCCCAGGTAAATCTTCAATTAATAAATGGCCTTCGCTAAACAAACAAGCTAGAGCAAGTTTAATTTGTTGTTGTTTACCAAGAATAACAGTAGATAGGTCATCTATAATAAGATTGATTGTTGAGTTCATAAACTACTTAACTTGCGATGGTTTCCATCATTTCTAGGCGCTTCATGACAGTGTCGACTTTTTTGGCATTAAATGGTTTTGCAATAAAACCCTTAGCACCAAGTTCCCAAGTATTTTGCACATTCTCAAGACTATTATGGCCGGAACACATAACAACATGAGTATGTGGGTGATGGTCATTTAAGTATTCAAGGATCTCAGTGCCGTCTGTATTAGGAAGCTCAATATCTAGAAAGATAACATTTGGAGACTTTTCCTCAATAACAGTTTTTGCTGATTCAAAATCTCGGCTTTCTAAAATATCGTCAAAACCCAGACCAGTTAAAATTTGATTTAAATAATCTCTGATATCTTGCATATCATCAATTATCAAAATTGGCTCTAACGGTTTCACAAATTCCATATCGTTTACATCTTATCGTTACATCTCAAGTTGATAGTTTTAATATATGCTATGGAGTAGCTAAGCTCAAGAAACAGCCACGAATTAAATGAATAAGTTGATAAAACACCACTGAAATGTCCGATACCGCCTAGTATTGGACTTAGCATACACAGAGTGTAGGTGTGGTTATGTATAGATTCATTACTTCCTATAATTTATATTATGTTAAATAAGGTATTTATCTTTATAAGCAGCCTGATTAGTCATTAGTGTAATTAGCACTTTAACTCTGGATCGATCCAGTTTAATGTGTCATAAATTCACACTACTATTCATCTGGTTAGACATACATTAGATTTAAGGAACTTAAATTTTGATATTTTAACGCTGGATCCCTTTGTTGGGATTTGGTTTGAACAATTCTGCCATTTGATGGCTGAAAACTGACATTATTTGCATATGCTAATAACGCAACGCTACGTGAATTAAATTTAAGTGCGTGCACCAAGTTGCCTATTTATTTACGTAGCGCGTCATATCTTTCACTTTTTATTACGCCGGTTGTATTTCTCTTTAGCTTCTCTTACAAAGTTTTCGTTTTCTGTAATTCTCTTTACAAGTTCATCGACCGCACCCATCGAATAAAGGTGTCTGTCTGATACTTTAATGTAATGATGATACTCGTTGTCGTTAGATTTCCATTTCAACTTGTGAATACAAGCGTCGATACAGTTGGTGTTTAAAGATGGTTTTGCTCCAGCTGTGTACACTAAGCAACGCCCTAGCTTTACGTCATCATATTTTTGCAGCTTCTCTAAAACGCTAGACAGCAATTTGCTTCGTGTAAATGGATGGGACTTTTCAGGGTTTACCGCTTTTTCTACCATCAGTACGTTCTTGAGATTCTCAATGTCTTCTTTCTTGCCATTGGCCTTGGCAAGTATCACCTGTGTACCATTCTGATCCTGCGTATACATCAAAGACACGTTAATCGGTATGGCAAACGTAATGTCATCCGCTGCTTCGATATCTTGTTCTAATTGGCTAGCTAATTCTAATATTTGATCTGCGGCGGAACCATAAAGCGACTTTAATAGTGACGCCGGTGGTAGTTGGAAATCTCCAACCAGAGATAGCATGCCTGTATGTTGGGAAGAAATAAATGGCACTTCAGCGAATGACTCAAACTCAGCTGAAAAATTTAGTACGCCTGACTGGAATATTCTGGACGCAATCGACTGAATCTCTGGCATTAATAAATGAACAGCTTCATCGCGCCAGTCCGCTATAATTTCAATATTGCGGCGAATATTATTTTTCTGCTCATAGATCCTGTCTAAGCACACACGTAACGGTATCGTGCGTTTCAATCCTTTCTTACCATTAACTTTTTCGTATACCTTGTGCTCACCATCTCTCTCAATTAGTTTAGCTTTTAATAATTGTTCCCATGCTGTACAGAACAACATCACAAAGCCATCGAGTTTATTCTCCAATGAGGGTCTGTTATACAACTCTAATGCCAGCATCATATTATCTTTAGACTTTTTAAGTAGAGCCTTGGCTAGATTGCTTTTACACTTATGCCCAAGTTCTTGAAAGTGCTTGCTTTGGGATAACCGCTTCTTAAACTCAGTTAGCGTAATGCCAACGGTATTTATTGCCTCAAACTTATCAGCCGAAACCTCAACCAAGAATTGTGATATCTGACGCTTGTTTAAATATGTCTTAAATGTATTTGCCTCCCAACCGGTGGCAGCAATTACATCTTCACGACTAAACAGTTGGCCAGCGTTTTGCTTTTTCTGTAGAAAGGTAAAGAATTTTTGTTGTCGATCATCCTTTTTCTTAACTGGCATCCCTACTCTCCTATTGCCTTAGCCTCGATTTCCTTTATCTTATTTCTTAGTTCCATCACTGCGCCATCATCAAATAGCCCAAAAACACCTTCGAAATGTATGTCGGAAAACGGTGGTTTTGCAAGCATGGCTGGGCTCATCACGCCGTTTTGAGTTAAGTAGTCGATGATGGTGTTAACGAAGCGCAGTTGTTGGCTGTTGAACTTGGTTTCATCCAAGTAATCCGCAAAGGCTTCTTTAGCAGCTCCACGGTCTAGACCGACTAACTCTCGGATGAATACGCCTAATGATTTGTCCGGGTGAATGGTTTTAAGATATGAATCCATATCACCGATTCCACTGGCTTCATACAGCTTATTGTCTAGCTCATCCAAGTCCAGCTTGGTGATGGATTGGTTACGCTTGATACGTTGAATAGTTAGGTTATCCTGATGCTCTCGAATATAAGATTCAACACGTTTGCGATATAGCTCTAGACCTCCTTCGCCAGTGAACTTATAAACACCTTCATTCTCTTCTACACCTAACACTTCGTCTTGGAAATCGGTGTAAACCACTCCTTTGCTTTCTTTTTCGATAAAGCGCATTAACAAGCGAAGTTTACGGCGTGTTTGTTCTAATTCTTCTAAGGTTAAATCCGTCCAGAAGTTGGCGGATTGTACGTATTGGATCCACTCTAGCTGTTCACCAACGGCTGGTACGCTAGCTTTGCTTTCTAGTTTTGATGCAATTTGAACTAGCTTGTCACGGTAATAATCACTGATGCCGGTTTTCTCGGTTAGAGCGAGCTGCATGGTCAACAGCATATGGTCGAAGCGTAAAGCGAGCTCTTCTTCTTTTTCATCTGGCGTGATTGGCTCAGCTTCAGTTGGCAATACTGCTACTTGCTTTTCTAGCTCCGCTAGGTTTTCGTTATCAAGTTGCCACCAGGCCTCTAACTTTTGGTATTTCTCGACCACCTTACGATTTGGACGCACGATAAAGTTATCTAGATTCATTCCAAAGACTCGATTATGCAAAGTTTCGATGAGGTAGCGCTGGTACTCAGCCCCGTAAATTCCGAATTCTTCGTTATCTTTTAGCTGTTGAGATAGTGTTAAGCGCTTCTCAAAAATGGCTTGCGAGAGTGACTTGCTGCCACTGTCTTTGGCACCATCTGGATTCATTTCAAAGTATTCAAAGTTCATACAGCAGTCGAAGACTTTGAAGAACAGCTTATGATCATCAGGCCCAAATAGGTTTTCACACAAACGGGTGCCACGGCCTAACATTTGCAAAAACTTTACCTTAGATTTAATTACCTTGAAGAACATCAAGTTAACCACTTCTGGCACATCTATCCCAGTATCTAACATATCCACAGATACAGCGATAGTCAGTGGAATGTTCGGATCTGCTGGTTTCTTCTCGCCTTTAAACTCGTCTATTAACGAATCAACGTAGGTTTCCTTATAGGTGATAACTCGTGCGAACTTGCCTTTGTATTTAGGATAATTAGCATCAAAGCGCTCGACTATAAATTCAGCGTGATCATTGTTGGCGGCAAAAATGATGGTTTTACCCAATCGGTTACCACCGGCAACTCGAACACCTCGTTCCATTAAGATCTTGAGTGCTCTATCTACCGTATCTTTATTGAACAGGAATTGATTCACTTCACTGGGTAACACTTCATCTCGGTCTTCAAGCTGTTCTTTGCTTTCCCACTGTTCTTTTTCTTCATCTGAAAGCTCGGAATAACGAATACCACTGCGAACAAAGCCTAAATTAATCTTAACGTCTCTAGGCGGAACCAAGAATTTATCGTCAATCGCTTCTTGTAATTCATAGGCAAAGGTTGGGTCGCCATCAGGCTGATCGAATATATCGAAAGTGTTTTTGTCTATTTCGCTTTTCGGTGTTGCGGTTAAGCCAAGTAACAAGCCATCAAAGTAATCAAAGATATAGCGATACTTCTTGTAAACACTGCGGTGTGCTTCATCGACAATAACCAAATCAAAGTGGCCAACACCAAATAAACGAGTATCAGGTGCTGTGCTTAGTAGGTTCATCATGGTTGGATAAGTGGAGAGGTACAAGCGCCCTTTCAAGGTATTGGTGCCACTAGATAATATTTCCGGTGATGACTTGGGCAACAACTTTGAGAACTCTTTCTTGGCTTGGTTTACCAGGGCGTTACGGTCAGCAAGGAATAAGGCGTTTTTAACCCAACCAGCTCGCATAAGTAAATCTACCAAGGCAATAGTGGTTCGCGTTTTGCCTGTGCCTGTGGCCATTACTAATAGTGTTTTCCTTTCTCTCGCTTCGTATTTCTTGTTACCGTTGTCGTCAAGTTCTATTGATTGAAATTTTTCACAAACCGATTCAATTGCTAAGCGTTGATACGGTCTGCCTTTACCGGCAATATTGGTATTGATCTCTATATCTTTTAGGTCTAGAGCTAGCGTACGCCGGTCAACGATGCGTTGCATTTCATCCTGATTCATAAACCCTTGGACTAGGCGCTCTGTATAATTTGTATCATCCCAAAAATAAATATCGTAACCATTGGTATAATAAATTAGCGGACGCTGGCCACCGAACTGAGGATCATTTTCTAAACAGTCAGCATATAGCTCAGCTTGGCGTTTACCTTCTTTGGCACTGCGCATGGTTCTTTTAGCTTCGACTACCGCTAAAGGCTTTCCATCTTTTCCCCATAACACGTAATCTACAGAGCCATTCCCATTGGGGTTTTGCTTAGAGATAGGCATTCCCTTGACCGGAAATTCGATAACATTTGGAGCGTCTAACACCCAATCCATCTCTTTCAAATACTGGTCAATCAGGTATTTACGAGTGGCAGCCTCATTGTAATCATGTGTATCGTTTGCCGGATCTGCTTCTTTTTCATTTTGCGTTACACGCTCGCGTAATTTCTCGCGAAGTTCATCACGTTCTCGACGAAGCTCTGTATTCTCTCTTAGTTTTTCCTCTAACTCCTTTTGTCGCTCTTGATTGCTTCTATCTAGCTCTTTTTGAAGCTCTTTGAGCTTCTTGGCACTGGTCATCACCAGTTTGGCATCAACCTGAATGGTCTGTGGTACTTTGCTTAAATCAAACACCTGATCGGTTGCAGGCTTGACTGAGGTATAGGTGCGATAGAACCAATAAAGAATGTGGTGCAGTTCTTTTAGGCTTTGGGTTGATTCCGGCGGTAGGACCTTACGTTCACTGTGAACCGCATTGTTACCGGCCTTTTGCACGGCCTTTATTTTGGGAAATACTGTACTGCCAAGTGAGCGCTTGAACTCGGCTTGGTTGATTAAGGTGTTTAAGGTGGTGTCGTACTTGGGTTTAGTTCGAGCTAGCCAAGGGTCGAACTCATACATCCAGTAAACGGCACGCTCTAGTGTATAACGGCTATAAAAACAGCTTGAACGAGGATCGGAGTTAACCACTGCCTCGGCTTGCTTTGCGTGCTCTTGTAACTCTGGCCATTCCGCTAAAAAATCAAAGTTCGACATCGGCTTTCCTTATCTAATCCCGTTCATAGTTCCATTGACGCTAGGCCACATCCTTAAGTTGTAACTCGCCTTTAAACGCTCGTTGCATGAGAGATTCAAATAGGCTTTGATATTGTCCCGTAAGCTCTCTAGAAATGCTAAGTTGGGCATCATATTGTTGAATTATAGACACAAATTTTTGTTGAAATTCTATTGGTGGAACGCAAATATCTAAGCCCACCAAATCAGGCATATCTAGCCTCTTTGTACCGTGCGCTGCTGTACTAACTTTTTGGAGAATATTGCAATGTTGACTTTTCAAGCACCACAAAAGATAAAGAGGCAATACTTCTTCGCGACTAATAAAAAGAGCCTTGATGTCCTGGTTAATTGATACATTCGATTTTGTTAGTGCAATTGGAACTGTATGTGCCAGAATCATGCCTCGTACTACAACTAGAATCGTATCTTTAGCTATTTTTTTCAAATTTGTTTCTTCGAACACAACTTCTGAAATATGGTCTATGGAGTCCGATATGTATGTTGATTTCATATCCTTTGGTGATACCCAAGGATAATTGCCGCTCCAATAAAGCTCATTAGATTTAGATGGTGTGGCGCCAGATTGAACGGAAGCTAGTTGACTTAGCTTTTCAGAATTCCACCCTTTCGGATTCGTCACTGGATCACCAAACATATCCAAAAACACGGATTGAGCGAGGATGTTGAGTTCTTGTTCCATTTGTCGGCATTGGCTGCGCAGTGTATCCGCTTTTTCCAACACCGCCGCAATCTGCTTCTGCAGCGCTAATGGTGGGAGTGGGATTTTTATATTTGATATGTAAGCTTTAGATATATGTTTTAATCCTGCACCTTTAAAGCCCGCTTCTAAAATATGCATATTGCCCAGGAAAAAATAGAAAACAAACGGTAGATGCATTTTAAGTGTATCCTTCGGACAAGCTACTAAGCAATCGCCTGAAGAAGAAAACTTGCTAGGTGTTATGTGTACACTAGGGCTTCCGCCTGTACCAAAAACTAATGACTGAATATTATAATCTGGTTCATTAGTATATTTTGATAATATCGGGCTAGAAGTATAAAACGGATAATCACCAACCTTTTCACCATCTCCAGCTTTTCTTTTAGACTTTTTTTGAAAATAAAAAATTTCGTCAAAATTCATTAATTGCAAACTCACAGCATATTCTCCAAATCAGCAATGCCTTTATCCATCGCCTGTTGCAGAGATTTGATGCGTTCTAAAATCACTTTGGGCTCGTCATACTGAACTTCTTCGTACACAACTTCTTTGTAGCGGTTGATGGATAGATCGTAGTCGTTTGCGACGATCTCAGACATTGGCACGTAGAAACTTTGTTCGATGCGTTTACGCTCGTTCTCTACCTTTCTTCGCTCAAGGCTGTCATCTGTTATCGACTGCCAACGGTACAATACATCTGGAATATTATTGAGCTTATGGTTTGGTTGCTCTGACGGTGCTTTGTCTTGTTTTAGCAATGAGGTGTCGATGGCATCCGCTTCGGTGGTCAGCTCTTGATCCTTTATTAACGGAGTACGCTTGTCATCTAGAGAGAAACCATCGGCTTGCATGTCGTAGAACCAGACATTGTCTGTACCGCCACTATTGGTTTTGGTAAAGAACAAGATAGCGGTCGAGACGCCAGCGTATGGTTTAAATACACCGGATGGTAACGACACCACCGCATCGAGCTTGTGATCTTCAATGATGGTTTTACGAATTTCTTTGTGTGACTTGGTCGAACCAAACAACACCCCATCTGGCACGATGACCGCAGCACGACCACCCGGTTGTAACATACGTAAAATAAGCGCTAAGAATAAGAGTTCAGTTTTTTCTGATGGTCCCTTTTTCTGTTTCTTGTTGCCGTCTTCATCGGTTTCAACTTTTTGAGTGGTTTTTTTAGGCGTTTTGCCTAGTGCCGTTAACAAGTCAGGTGATAACTCGTCATAAGCTACACTGCCTTTAAACGGAGGGTTGGCTAAGATCAGTGTGTATTTGTCGCTGATGTTATTGTCACCGTGGTCGCTTAAGCTATCTTTGTATTCTACCGTTGGGTGCTCTACACCGTGCAACATTAAGTTCATGGCACCGATGCGCAACATATGTTGGTCAAAATCGTAGGCGTTAAACATTTGGTTATGGAAATGCCTGTGGTTTTCCGGCTTCATTAAAGCGTCGCTGTATTGTTTTCGCACATACTCTTCTGACGCCATTAAGAAACCACATGTGCCGGATGCTGGGTCGCAGATAATGTCAGATTTATCACCATCCAATTTAGGCGCTGTCATCTCCACCATCATTTGGATAATGTGACGAGGTGTTCGGAACTGGCCGTTGGTGCCTGAGCTTTGTAATTTCGAAAGCATGTATTCGTACAAGTCGCCCTTGGTATCTCTATCGTCCATAGGGATCTTATCGATGAGGTTAACGACTTTATCAAGCACTTGCGCTTTGGGGATCATAAAGATGGCATCGGCCATGTGCTTAGCAAAGCTGGTGTCTTCACCGTTAATGGTTTTGATAAACGGGAATACCTTGTCTTTCACCAAGTCAAACATCACTTGCGGATCAAGGTTTTTGAACTTGCTCCAGCGGTAGCTGTTTTGCTCGGAGGTGAAGATTGGATTTTCAATGTCACCTTCGAGCAACATGGCTTGGCGTTCACGAGCGGTATGAATTTCGTCTAAACGACGGATAAAGAGTAAATAGGTGAATTGCTCGATCACTGAGATGGGGTTGGTCACGCCACCCGTCCAGAATACTTCCCAGATCTCGTCAACTTGGTTTTTAAGTTTGCCTGTTAGCATGATTTTCCTAATTCTTCTCAAAGCTTAGTTGGATTAGCCGTTTTGCTATCTCCAAGTGTTGTTCGTTTCTTACGATGATTTCTAAATCACCTGTTCCCCAGTGCCCTTTATTACGGGCATCGTTTACTATCCCTTCCTGTAATTCAACGGAGTCAGGATCCAAATGAAGATAAATTCGTAATGAGGGATCTTGTTGCGGTGCCCAGACTTGTACACTGGCAAAGTTCTTAATCTTTTTAAGGGCGGTGTAAAATTTCAGTTCTTTACGCTGTACGTCATCTCCTAACGAAAGCCCAAAGTCGCATACACTCTCATATAAGGATATCAGCGTTGAATCAGCGGCTTCTTTTCTATTAGCGTGATAATCACTTCGTTCTTTCTTTATTTGCTGTGGTTCTTGGTCGATAACACCACTAACGTCAGACGCTGTCACTTGTTTTGGAACTGTGTTTTTCTTACTTAGGTGACTATTTACCAGTTCTAGAAGAAACAGATTTTCTCCAAAGTACTTGTAACGCATCAGTTCGATGTTCTTATCAATTTGCTTAATCGCATGTTCGTCATACTTAGTGAAATCTGTAGCGATACATATCAAACGAGCACCATCCCACTCGATATCATCTGCGAGATCAGTGCCCAATACTTTCATCACCAATAGTTGAAATTCTGCTTTGTGATCGAGCAACCAGTCGTAATAAAACAGCCCTTGGTTTATTACATTTTCATTAGTATGGCGCTTATATTCAATGATGACCGGGCAGCCATTTTCGTCGAGTCCTAGCGAATCGATTCGCCCTCCGTTAGAGGTGGTGAATTCAGTTGCTAGGAACTTAACGCCCAAAAACGTTTCCATGTGAGGCTCAACAAGTTGTTGTAGATCTTTTTCTAACTTAGCTGATTGGGCTAACAGCTCTTCAACGTGCGGCGCATCTTTGATAATTCGAAATAACTTTATGTCACTCATGCCTGGTAGATTCCTTGTTACACACGCTCAAATAAGTCCTTTATATCGCAATCGAACAGTTCGCATAGTTTGTCTACTGCATCGAGATCGACTCTTTGGGCCGTTTCTTTATACAACAACGTGACTGTGGCTCTACTCAAACCAGTTTTTCTGGCCACATCTGCAATACGCATTTTGTGTTCGCCCATCATTCGAGCGAGGTGGCAGCGGATCATAATTCAGTCTCAATAATTGCAGTAAGCCTAGGCTATCACAATATTACAGTTTGGCGATAAAAATGTGAGCTTATCTCACATTTTTAAACTATAGAAGCTGTGCCTACTTCATCACTTTTACTCTAAACAGAAACAAAATACCGACCAAAATCGAAATTTTATGAATTTTTTTTAAAAAATTTTAAATGTTATAGAAATTCATACCTTTTCAGATGGTTAGCATATAAAAACAGCCAAATAGGCGATTTTGCGACTAAAAATAGCGTTTTTTGAAAAATGATGAAATTACAAAGAATTAGTGATTTTGGAGGGTACATAATATATCAATAATTAAATAAATGTCAATATTATCAGTAATTTACAATATTGACTCATGCCAAGTTTGACACTAGCATTCGCTTAAATATCACTCAGTTCGGTTAGTTTTAATTTTGGCAAGAAGAAAGCAAGCAAGACAAAAGTTTTACGGTAGTACCAGAGTCATTTTTGATAAGAATTTAAATTTAGTTAATCAACCCGATTCTAAGCTAGAAGCTGACTATTATGTGTTGCAACGTATACTAGGGGCTGAGTTTATACAGAGCCAACCTAGAGAATTACCTCACTTTCTTGACGGTAAGTTGGTTAATTACACCCCTGATTTTGAAGTAATCATCAAAGGTGTCAGATATATCATTGAAATAAAATACTTTAAAGACACGTTAAATCAGGACTTTAAAGATAAAGTTGCTTTTCTCATTAATGAGTATTTGAAACAAGGCGCAATTTTTAAAGTCGTTACTGAGCTTGATGTTTACGACGGTGAAAATGTTAATAACGCTTATCTGCTACTTCCTTCTTTAAGCCACCCATCCCCTGTCTCTAGTTTCAAAAGCTTAGTAAATGGGCTGGAATCCCGTGCTTACAGTATGAGCGAAATGAAGTCTATCGCGATAGAGCGCGATATAAAGCCAATCATCATTCGCCGTGCAGTTGCTCACGGTTTATTTTCTGTGGATTTAACACTTCGATATTCCCAATGGATGCTCACAATCAATAAGGTTACTCATTAATGTCTAAGCGAAATTCTATATATTCAGATAATATTTCGGTTCGATACAGAGGGCTTGATGCTCGTTTGTTGCAGCTGGGAAATGGAGAAGCTGCGATCCAGTTCACACGAGATGGCCCTCAAACAATCATTTTGACGCATGATGATCTTAAATCTGAAATGCAGTATGGACATTTATTATTTCCGAGTGAAAAAGTTAAAACCCCAGGGAGTGTTAAATTAACGCCAGCTGCAATTCTAGAAAAGCACCGTATTGATACATATGTGAGAATTAACAGAGAAATGGTAGGTCCCAACTCTGCAAAAGGTGTCGGTGGTTTACAGACTCGACGCAAAGCAATCGCTAAGGCTGCTGAGATTCTCAATGATAAAAATCCAATCAGCCCCTCTACACTTGCAGAATTATGTAAAAATGAGAACGAACAAACGCTAGGTGCTGCTTATAAAATAATTACGAAGCCAGTACGTGCAAGAAAGCCTACATTACCCGAGTGTGTCACATTGTGTGTGTTAAGCGTAATTGATGAAGAGATTTTATTAAAACTTCCAAAAAACCTGTCTATTACGCACATTCTCAATGTTGTTAAAGAGAAAATTAAGAAACTCAACCAACCAGAGCTCAAAGCGCCAAGTCGGACATGGCTTAGTAAATTTCTAAAAAAACTTGTGTGGGAGCTTCATCCTAAATCAGGATTAAAAGCTACTGAGTTTAAAAAGCTTCTAAGAAATGCCCATAGAAAATTTAAAACTGAGTATCCACTACAGCGAGTAGAATCAGATGGTGTATTTTTGCAAGTCGGCATAGTTGATGATGATGGTAATTATCTTGGTGCTGTCACAGTCATTTTCATTATCGACGTCCACACACGGGGCATACTTGGCTATTCTGCAAGAGTTGGCAAAGGTGAAGATTCCTCATCTGTTATTCATGCTATTCGGCATGCCCTCTGTGAGAAAAAAGAAGGCACATTTTCGACGATTAATGGAAACACATGGCCATTTCACGGTGTTTTCTCACAGTGGGTAGCGGATGGTGGTTCTGCATTTATTAGCGTTCCTACAATAAGTTATTTAACAATGACGTGCGGAACTGTGGTTGAAACAGTTCCAGTCGCAGCGGGTTGGTTAAAACCTTTCATTGAGCGATTCAATCTGACACTCCGTCTTAACTTCGCATCCCAACTACCTGGCTATGTAGGCCCAATGGATGATCAGAAGCAACTTGAATATTCGCTAAAAGAAAATGCAGTACTGACGTTCCCCGAATTTAAGCACTACTTAGAATGTTGGATTGTTGATGAATATCATCATACGCCCCACAGTGGTTTGGGAGGTAAAACGCCGTATGAAGCGTGGGAGTTCGAAATCGAAAATGAGTGGGAACCAGAGCGGCCATATCATGAGGAGAATGTTGAATTACCCTACGGTGAGCAAAGAGTTGCAAAAGTTTCAGGTGATGCATTTCATTTGGGTGTCACGATTAACTCGTTGCGATATAACGATGAAGATGGAAGGTTACAAGATATCGCCCGCCACTTACAAGGCTTGGGTCATCCTCCCAGAGTTAATTGTGAGTTTAGCAAGAACGATGTATCAAAGATTAGCGTATTAGACCCGCGTACCGACGAATATTTTATTGTTAGTTCAGTTGACTCTGATATTCGAGAGGGTACGACTTATGAAGAATTAAAAATAAAACAAAAAATTAAAAAATCGCTCATGTCACGCGACAAACCCATGGTACTTGCAAATGATAAAAATTTAGCAAATAAAAAATCCGAATTGGCCGCAAAAAATGAGGGTAAAAAGCGTCGACGTCAGCGTGACGCTATTCCTGAAGATTTGGCTGATGCGATTAATAAACAATCTGAAAGTAATAGTTACACACCACCAAAATCGTTCTCATCTCAATCATTATCGGACCTTTCATCTCCGCTAGATGACATTGATGAAGATGATGACGGCATATTTGAGAGTGATTAAATAATGAAGGTGAAACGTCCTTTACCTATCGATATCAGTGGCGATTTGCCGAAACGATTAGGCAACAGCATTTCGGATGCGGTTCAAGAAATATACTACGGTACGATTATGCACCGAGAATTCAAGCAAGCACAAGAAGGCTTAAATGAATGCTTTGAAATGAGCGGTTTCGAGGGCATTGGCTGCAAATTGCTTGGTCCTCCAGGGACAGGGAAATCCCGCCTTATTCGTTATTTTGCAGCAGATA
The DNA here is from genome assembly GCF_049257215.1 of Pseudoalteromonas thalassia. Classification (NCBI taxonomy): domain Bacteria; kingdom Pseudomonadati; phylum Pseudomonadota; class Gammaproteobacteria; order Alteromonadales; family Pseudoalteromonadaceae; genus Pseudoalteromonas; species Pseudoalteromonas thalassia. The sequence goes on along the minus strand of NZ_JBMMUE010000015.1, from coordinate 6,504 downwards.
TCTACAGCAGAGATGAGTTTCAACCTACAGACACGCTTACCCCTTTACCGCTATTGGCTATTCGTGTCCCAGGTAAACCAACAATCAAGCGCATAGTAGAGAAGCTACTTGAGTCAGCGGGTCATCTAGCACCCAGCGCTCGAAGCGGTGAGTCAGCAGAAATGCGGCTAAACCGTCTCATCCGTTATCAAGGAGTACGCATGATTATCTTTGATGAAGTGCAACACCTTTTGCGCAAATTTGCACTAACAAGCACCAATGATGTGATGGCTTTCATTAAAACATTGATGGATGAGCATGCATTAGCGGTATCTTTTGCGGGGATGCCCGAATCTGAAGCACTATTAGCACCCTTCCCGGAGCTCAACCAGCGTTTGAGTTATGCCGATACCCGCTTACATGATTTTCAATTTCTCTCGACTGGCCCTAGCAATCTTGGGGATTTTAAGAAATATGTCGGTTCTTTTAACCAGGTGCTAGTGAAACACTCAATTAAATGTGAGCCCTTAACCTCTGACAATATGGTGTCTCGGCTGTGGCTGGCAAGCAAAGGCTCGCCCCGTCTGCTGACTAAACTTATCATTCGATTCGTTCGCTTTGCTGAGAAAAACAACGGGATTAATTTTACTCAGATGCAAGCAATCTATGGCTCTTGCGGCTTCAACGGTCACGTTGGACAATTTCAAGTGTTTAAAGCGCCGATCCACAAAGTTAATGAGCGTGCTCATGCATATCAAGCAGAGTCCTATGACGCTAAGTATCCGAGCAATAAATAGATATGGCTAGAGCAGAAAGCTTGTTGGGTGTAAGACCATATCGTTTACCTAGCGAGTCGTTAGCAGGCTATTTGTTACGACTCGCATATTTAAATGGATTTACAGGGCTCAGCAACTTTTTGTGGACGATTGGAATGCGACCCCTTAAAAGTCTCCGCATGAATCATTTCACTCCTACAGAAATCGCTCATCTTGAAGGACCACTATCTCAGGTGCTGGGCCGGAATGCTGCAAACGATATGGAGCGAGAGTATATAATACCGTGGGAATTTGATGATAATCGCGTATTTAAACATGCATTGGTCGATTTTCCTCGTATCTGCCCTCACTGCATTGCTGAGCAAGAATCCCCCGCTCTTGATTGGCGCTGGCAATGTGCATTTATTCCCCTGTGTCCAACGCACAACACGCCACTTATTAATCAGTGCCCTTACTGTGAGCATTTGTTTGACTGGAATGCTGACTTATTTGAATGTTGCCCTGCTTGCAAAGCGCCATGGCGCAATATTGAGCTTGAGAAGGTTGATTTGCTCTGCGAGATAACGCCTCTGATTTGGCCATCCGATGATGGCACTATCGCGCTCAAAAGAACGCAACTACACGATGTCATGCTTGCACTCATGAGCGCAGGCCGCCCAAAGGATATGTTGCAACACAACCTCACTGCTGTGCCTAAAACACCACATCACTGGTGCTATGCACTACGTGCTTTGAAACTACTTTTTGATGTGAACTATTTTGATAGCTGGAAAACGATGGCTGATAACGCATGGGAACCGGCTCAATTAGCGCCGTCAGACCTGTTTGTTAGACAGCTCAGATATGACAACTGGCCAATACTTAATGAAGAAGGTGATGAAGACGGTTCTGAAGTGAGTTATGAACCAAGTTATGAATGTGATCTGCTTGTAAGTAATGAGAGCTTAGAAACGGCAGCTTATATCAAATCTTCTCGGGCTAAAGCCGCAGCAAAACAAAAGCAAGAACAGTGGTACACTCATTTGTCACACGCATTACTCGCCTCCTTTCTTGGTGTTAAGTCTGAAACGTTAACGCCACTCACAGACGTGCAGTTGTTGCCACAACTTAACAGCACTTCAATGTTGCGCGACAAACTGTTTGATGCACATGAGATAACGCATTTTCTCAATGCGAGATTTACGCAAAGTATTCGGGAGCCCATACTTATTAATGAAAATCATCGGAGTTTTCGCCGGTATTTGACTAGTTATGGTGATTTGTTAGCTGCATGGCTACGAGGCGAAGTATGCGTTAATCAGGTGAGTGTCGGTGATTTATCATCAGTGCATATCGATAAAGATGAATTTGCCAAGTTCTTGATTGCTCAGTTTAACTTAGCTTGCAAAGATTCAATTGGTATTACCCGAGTTGCACGATGTCTGGGTATCCCCTCGCCAAAGGTCGAGGAATATGTAACCCAAGGCCATTTTCATTATGCTGCGTGGCGCTTTGACCGCGCGATTGATGGCCCTTCCTTCGGAGCTTATTACACACCTCCATTGTTGGAAGACCTATTATGAATGTGCTGCCTATCATCACTCCAATGTTACAGACAACGGTGCCTGACACATTGCGCCCATATATCAGACCTAGTGCTGTTGTATTACCCGAAAAAGGCGCTGAATTTCCGATGCGAATGAGGAAAGTCTCGCTTAAACGATGGCTGTTAATCGATGTCCTGCTTAACCCAAAAGAACACATGAGCTTTGAATCACATGGTTACCTACCACGAGTCGTGTTTAGTGAAGACACCATTGAGCATACTCAGCCCAGAGGCTTTGAATGGGTTTTAAGTAGTTGGCAATCTGTTGAACACCCAGAATTAAATCCTTTTGTTTCTCAAAACTCAGTCTATCACCTAATCGGCCCAGGAACTCATGTTGCTATGGGATGGCGTAATTTCGCAAGGCTATTAGAACTGAGGCCCAATTAATCGGAGTTTATGAATTCTTCGGGCGATTTTACAACCCTTCAGAAGAGAGAAAGCAGCTTTGCTAGAGTCTTTTGTTACTAGATGCAACGAGTAACAATCGTTGAATTTCATCAAAAAGAGTGTCTACCTGATTTAGCATACCGATTGGAACATCCACATAAACAGTAGGAATATTGGTTATTGGGCATGTGAGTACACATTGCACTTCTATCACATCGTCCTCTGCCATAACACAGAGAGTACGAAGTAGACGGTGAACAATAAACAGATACCGCTCATCAACACCGATTGGCCCATAGAGCATTAAATTCGGTAATCGCTGCGTAATAGCAGTATCAAGTGCTAGGTTCATCGTCTGCTTGCTTTTTTTGGGATACGCTTGGACGTCCTTCGGGGTGAAACGTTTCTTGAAGTTGCTCTGTATTAGCGTTGAAAAGTGACTCAGCACCCTTTGAGGATGATTCTATGCGCTCAAATAACTCATCGAATTCCGGCGGTGTTTCAGGGGTAGTTTGTTCTCGCTTTGAGGTGTTAGACATAAGGCAATCAAAGTTTAGTTATCTTTAGCTATAGATTAGCGCGAAGTGTTTCCAATTGCTCGGAAGTGTCACTAAAATCTCAGAAGTGTCACTAATTTTTCAGCCTAATCAATTGAATTAAAATACTTTTATATTTTTTCGCTTAAACACAGGGAGCCTTATCTATACTGCCTCGCAATAATATTGCTTTTTTCCATTGTTATGAGCAGTCAATCGTAACTCCCGCAAGATAGCGAATACGCAAACTTCGGATATTGAATATCAAGTAAGTAACACTCAGAAACTTACACAGGAAGGCTTAGTCAAAACACTTTGGATTCAGTGCTTCGACTCTAGTCAACGAACCGTGTGCCTTTATTTGTTCATCGCTCAAGGTTTGATCATCAAAGATTTCTAGTTTAATTGAACGATTATCATCCATCACTTTACATATTAAAATGTCACCGATGTTTACTTTACTAGCCTTTAAAAGTTCATCAGGTAGCGGAATAGTTCTGTTTTTACCTACAGTTACAATCATAGGTGAGTGTCCTGAAATCATGTTAGCTCTTCATATTATAGATAAGCTTTTAAAACTTCTGCTATTGGCGTTTTGTAGCATGCTAATTGGGACGACTCACCATCGCCTCGTTTGTATTGTGCTGAGCTAATTTTCGCTTTACTAAATGGTTTTTGGTAAAAATGAGATAGGACGAATACGAGCTTTGTGCCAAAGTCAGACGTAATGGGTAAGCAACGCAAGTACAAAGGCACTGCATACCGCCTCGAACACTTAAACCAACGCATAGTAAAAATGCTACGCGTTGCGAATCCCTCTAAAACAGTTTTTTAAGCGTATTTTCTAGCAATAACATCTATTACATTGTTATAGTAATTTGCTTTTGAAGTCGAATGTCCTTGCAGTGATACTATCGTTACGCCAACACTTCTCAACATATCAATTTTGCTTTTGGACAACTTCTTATATTCTTCGGGCAAATAGTAGTAAATATTATTGGTAATATTTAGGCTTTTACTATATTTAGACTTCTCTCTAAAAGTCAGCAACCACCAAAGATCTGATTCGTTAAAATCTAATGACAACCCTAAAATGTGGATGTCTTTTGTAAAAAACAAATCAATCCATGAGTGATTTTCGACTTCACCTGTTTTAAACCTTTTCGTTAGTGGTGAGAAACTTTTCTTTTTATACGCATCCTTGGTTCCCGATACCACGTAGTTTCTCATATGCTGTAGGTAGCCACTATAGTGCTCGTAACCTAAAGTAATTGAAAGATATGCATTTGCTGACCCGTGAATATGCCAAAATATCTTATCATCAACGATATGACTCCGAAAAATATTATACTTACTCTCAGTTATGAAACCTTTATTTATTAGCTTTTCAGGATTCTTAGTAATGGATGATTCAAGACATAGATCATAATTTGTAGTCATAATGTGATTTGTATTTAACTTCACTATCGCTTCATGAATAGAACTACTGCCAATTTTATTAATATGATTTGATACAAACTTTTTAATGTCCCCATCGCTGTAATTCCCATTTTTCACAGCTTTAAAATAGATTTCTTCATATGCCAATGGAAATGGCTTATCTTGTTCAAAGTCTACCGAAATGGAGAGGTAATCTGTCAATTCATAAAGCAAGTCACTCCATGAATTCCCAAGGTTTATATTGTTAATATCATTTCCAACTAATACAGCAAAATCTTCCATGTTCCCTCTTTCTACGCCTGAGCCGTTTGTTAAATCTCTTTATCCTCGATCGCAATTGTACCATCAGAGAAAATCTCCAGCCCATTCATTGACTTAGCGTTAAAGTCTAGAGAGTGTAACGCATCATAGTCTTCTCGATACAATAGCTCAATAACCTTTACGGAAATACCATAGCGAACGGGAACCCTAAGATATTGGTCACTGTACGATGACATTTGAATGTAGAATTCAATCCCTTCATGAATAAAAAAATCAGTTTCAAAATTAAGGATGTCAATTATTTTTTTTATATCATGAGTATAATCCAGTGACGCCTCACAAATAAAGAGAAGCCATCTAATGTAATAATTGCTAATAGCTTCTGCGTAAGTTTCATATTCAAACTCATCGTACTCAGGATCAGCAAAGTGAATAGCGCTAACTCGACTTTCTGAAGACTCTGCCAACTCAACAACAGATGCATAGGAATTAGAAACTTTTTGCTTGCCTACGCTTTGCAAGTGCAGAACTCCCGGGTTGCATTGATTATCCATAGCGCCTTGAAGTTTCCCGCGAAGTTGGGGCTTTGTAAGTTCCTCTTTGGTAGAACTTCCTTTTGATTCCAGCACAGCCAAATTGGAGTTTGCTTTACCAAACAATACGTAATCTGGTGTTCGACCTGTTGTTTTTCGAGGTATCGAGCACGCGGTTAAAAATTCGTCATAGTCGATTACAAACTTAAACCCCAATTTCTCTTGCGCGAATATGTAGTTTATCGCTTGAGCAAGCTCACCGGTTCTTCCACTTTTTGAAAAATCGCGATACTTTTCTCTAAAGCCATCTTTTAAGCATATTCTTGACTGGTTACAATCGAGTAAACCACGCAGCATCAAAGCACTTAGAAAGATATCATACACCTGAGATAACATGCTTTGGCAGATTGTTGTATTAGCCTTCACCATTGCTGTTGAGAGCTTTAAGAAATTTATTTTTAGATCTGAGTGAACGTTTGAAGCTCTATCAATTGACTTAAGACTTTTACGAGTAGACTTCCCAGTGATACTCGCAGATGTGTATTCATTTACTTTGATTTTCTGTGAAGTCATTTACTACCACTTAAGATTTAACGCCGCGCTCTGCGGCAAATTTGGAGCGCAGCTGAAAATTTATCCGACAGCAGCGCTTTGTTAAATGCTTGATATCAAGAGTTTGAGATCAAACCCATTAAACTTATGATTTGGCCAATGCTCTACAACCAAGGTGATTGTCTTATCCTCAACTTTCTCAGAATATGAGTTACAACCTGAAATAGCACTTTTCATACCATTGGATAAAGGTAGGTTTAAGCTAGAGATACTCAATTCTTCTGCCATAGCCTCTAACTTTTCACATGCCTGATGGGTTCTGGAAGCATCATGATCTTCCCTTGAAATTCTAGACACCTAGCTTGCTGATTTATACCTAGTTTCAAACTCTTCAGGGGACTGATGGCCAAGGTGGCTGTGCAGTCGAACTCGATTGTAAAATACTTCAATAT